>JBDRTL010000208.1:0-2284 GCA_043824045.1 Bacillota bacterium | reverse complement strand
CGGCACCACCGGCAGCCGCGGGCTGCACCACATGCTCTGGGAGATCGTGGACAACGCCGTGGACGAAGCCATGGGCGGCTTTGCCGATACCATCGGCGTGACGCTGCATGAGGACGGCTCCGCCTCCGTGTGGGACAACGGGCGCGGCGTGCCTGTGGACGAGCACCCGACCATGAAAATCTCGGGTGTGGAAGTGATTTATACCAAGCTGCATGCCGGCGCCAAGTTCGACAATGAAAACTACGCCTATTCGGGCGGCTTGCACGGCGTGGGCGCAAGCGTTGTCAACGCGCTGTCCGAATGGATGACGGTAGACGTTTTCCGGGATTTCAGGCATTTTCAAGTCCGCTTTGAATCGGTTTTCGATAAGAAACTGGGAAAGATCATTGCGGGCCGCGTCACCGAGCCGCTGCACGCCGTTTCCAATACCCGTAAGCGCGGTACCCTGGTGCGGTTTATGCCCGACAAGCGGATTTTTGAGACGACGGACTTCAACGGAGATCTGGTGCTGCGCAGATTAAGAGAGCTTGCTTATTTAAACAAAGGCGTGACCATCACGTTTGAGGACGAGCGCAAGGCGGCAGACGCGCGCAGCGCACCGGACGCGGAGGAAAACGGCGAAGGCGCTGGCACGAATGGCAGCAAGGCGGAGTTTTGCTACGAGGGCGGCATCGTCGATTACGTGAAGTACTTAAACGCGGAGAAGACCACGCTGCACGACGAGCCCATTTATCTGGAAGGCCAGCGCGAGGACATCATCTTCCGCACCGCGATTCAGTACACCGACAGCTACACCGAGAATGTCTTTTCCTACGTCAACAACATCCCGACTTCCGAGGGCGGCACGCACGAGACGGGGTTCAGGGCGGCCTATACCAAGGTGCTCAACGATTTCGCGCGAAGGCTGGGCGCGCTCAAAGAGAAAGACGCCAACCTTGGCGGCGACGATTTCCGCGAGGGCATGACCGCCGTGATGCTCGCGATGGTGAAAAACCCGCAGTTCGAGGGCCAGACCAAAGGGAAGCTCGGCAATACCGAGGTGCGCCCCGCCATCGAGGCGATTTTAACACAGCAGTTGACGGCGTATTTTGAGGACCTGAAGCATCAGGAGCTGGCGGCCAAGCTGATTGAGAAAGCCGTGAGGGCCGCGCAGGTGCGCGCCGCGGCCCGCAAAGCGCGCGACGTCGCCCGCGCGAAAACCGCGCTGGAAGCCGCGCCGCTGGTCGGGAAGCTCTCCAGTTGTTCCGGGCGCAGCCCCGAGCAAAACGAACTGTTCATCGTCGAGGGCGACAGCGCAGGCGGCAGCGCCAAGCAGGGCCGCGACCGGCGGTTTCAGGCCATCCTGCCGCTGCGCGGCAAGCCGCTCAACGCCGAGAAGAAGAGGCTCGACCAGGTGCTGGCAAACGAGGAGTTCCGCACCGTCATCACCGCGCTTGGCACGAACATCGACGAGAGCTTCAGCCTCGACAGCCTCAAATACCACAAGGTCATCATTTTGAGCGACGCCGATCAGGACGGGGCGCATATCCGTGCCATCCTGCTCACGTTCTTCTACCGCTACATGCGTAAGCTGGTTGCCGAAGGCCATGTGTACATCGGCATGCCGCCGCTGTACCGCGTGACGATCGGCGGGAAGAACATCTATGCCTACGACGATGCGGAGCTCCAGAAGGTGACACAGGACAAGAAGAACTATACCATTCAGCGGTATAAGGGTCTGGGCGAAATGAATCCCGAGCAGCTCTGGGCGACGACGATGGACCCGCAGTCGAGGAAGCTTTTGCAAGTGACCATCGAGGACGCCGCGCAGGTAGAGCACCGCGTGTCCGTACTGATGGGGGACAAGGTGGAGCCGCGCCGCGAATACATCAGCCAGTATGCCAACTTCAACCGCGAGGACACGTTTACGGAGATCGCCGATACGCTGAAAGCAGGTGAGCCGATTGCCTGATTTAAATACGCAGGGCATCATCCAGATGTCCATGGCCGAGGTCATGCACAACTCGATGATTCCCTACGCCGAGCACGTCATCATGGAGCGCGCCATCCCCCGCGTGGAAGACGGGTTGAAGCCCGTGCAGCGGCGCATTTTATACACGATGATGGAACTCAGTCTGCAGCCCGACCGCCCGCACCGTAAGTGCGCCCGCATCGTGGGCGACTGCCTTGGCAAATTCCACCCGCACGGGGATTCGAGTGTTTACGAAGCGCTGGTGCGCATGGCGCAGGACTTCAGCCTGCGCGAGCAGCTGGTGGACGGGCACGGCAACTTCGGCTCCATCGA
>JBDRTL010000207.1:0-4014 GCA_043824045.1 Bacillota bacterium | reverse complement strand
TGCAGCTGATATTGGTCATGGCCCGTAAAGCCAGGCTCTACCTGCTGGACGAGCCAATCGGCGGCGTGGACCCCGCGGTGCGCGACTATATCCTTTCCACGATCATCCGCAACTACAATCCGGAGGCGTCCGTGATCATCTCCACGCATCTGATCGCGGACGTGGAACAGGTGCTCGACGAGGTGATCTTTCTAAAAAATGGCGAAATCGCAATGCACCAGGATGTGGACGCGATCCGCGAGGAAAAGGGCACGTCCGTGGACAAGCTGTTCAGGGAGGTATTCAAATGTTAGGCAAGCTGATCAAATATGAGTTCAAGGCGACCGCCCGCATCTTTGCGCCGCTGTTTTCCGCGCTGCTGATCGTGTCCCTGATCAACAAGCTGATGTCCGGCCTGCAGCTGCAAGCCCCGCGAACCATCAGCCTGGTGCTGTCGATCATCCTGATCGCCGCCGCCTTCGTGATGACGCTGATTTTGACGATCCAGCGGTTCTACAAGAACTTTATGACCAACGAGGGCTACCTGATGTTCGCGCTGCCCGTCGGCACAGGCAGGCTGATCTGGAGCAAGCTGATCGTGGCGGTCGTCTGGACGTTCGTGTGCACCGCCGTGGTGTATCTCTCGCTTTCACTGATGGTGTTTTCGGGCGGCGAGTGGCATGTGATTGTGCAGGGCATCCGCGAGCTCGGCCTGCCGGTCCCCGACCTGACATGGTTCATCATCGAGTTTGGCGCGCTGATCCTCACGTCGCTGATCACCGGCATCCTGACCATCTACCTGAGCATGGCGCTGAGCATGTTTTCCAACAGGCACAGGGTTGCACTCTCAGTCGCTTTCTACATTGCGCTCAACACCGTGATGCAAATTCTGCTCAGCGCCGTGACGTACCTGTTCGCCAAATCCAACGCCTGGACGACCGACGACTTCCAGCTGTTTCTGGAAACCAACACCCTGGGCGCCGTCCACATCTGCGCCGCCGTGACTTTGGCCGTTACCGTGCTGTTCGGCGCGGCGATGTTCGCCGGTACGCGGTATATGCTCAAAAACCAACTGAACCTCCAGTAACGGCATCATTGTAACAACTTTCCCCTCATCGCGGGCGCCGGATGGTTCCGGCGCCCGTGTTTACGCTGTACCCGCCGCCCTTTTGCCGCCTTGCCGCAGCCGGATGTACGACGGGATTTTTTACTTGCGCCCGCAAAAGGGGCATGCACGGGGCGCGGTTGTGCGGTATAATGGATATAGCAAATGCCGGGGGTTGTGGGATGAGACGCAGGAAGAACAATTATATCTTTATAGAGCAGAAACCCAAGCACCGCGCTTCGGGATGTTTGGTTTTAATCCTCGCGCTCCTCTTCGCGGCGGTCACGCTTTCCATTATTTCAAACAGCCTGCTCAACAAGCAAATGAAACTCGTCACCGAAAAAGTGCGCATCATGGGTATGGACCCGGGCTACGAAAACGTTGCCATTCTGCATATTTCCGATCTGCACGGCAGCGAGATCGGCTTTGAAACGGAGCGGTGGAAGGATCTTTTGTTCGGCAAGGGCTTCACCGCCGTGGTGATGACGGGCGACATGGTGGGTGCGGGCGGCGATTACGCGCCGCTGGTATCGCTGATCAAGACACTAAAGCAGATCAAGGAAAACGTGCCGGTTTATTTCATCGCGGGCGACGAAGACCCGCCGCCCGTAATCTCCGCGCTGCACGGAAGCCCCGAGCCGCTGGCCGAATGGGTGCGCGCGGCGCAGGCCGCGGGGGCGGTGTATCTGGACCGCGCCGTGAGCCAGCAGGTAGGCAAAAAGACCGTGTGGTTTATCCCCGAAAACCTCTATTCCATCGGCCTGACGGACAATGCAGGCATCAAGGGCATGGTATCCACGCTGGCGCGCCAGAAAGCGGATATGGAAAAGAGCGGCAAACAGTACGAGGCCGGGGGCGGCGCAAGCTACCGCGCTCTGAGTTACCGGCTGGAAGCCTACGAGGCGAGCGCGGCGGCCATCGCCACAATGGAAGACGACGATTTGCAGGTGGGCGTGATTCATATCCCGCTGGAGGCCGATTACGTGCGCCAGATGACCGAGTGGGCGGACGAGGACGAAGTCTTTTCGTACCGCAAGCTCTCGCTGGTGCTGTCCGGGCATTACTGCGGCGGGCAGTGGCGGCTGGGCAGCCTGGGCCCCGTGTACGTGCCGGAACGGGGCTGGTTCCCCGGCGACGACGGAATCGTGGGCATGATGCGCATCAACAACATCTCCCAGTATATTTCCGGCGGGCTTTCCGCCTGCGGCATCTACCCCATGCAGATGCGCCTGTTCAACGTGCCAAGCGTCACCCTGTTAAGCTACACGGCGAAGCTGGAATAAGACGTCGTCCCAAAATCCGCGGCATGCCCGCAAACCCCGGCGACACGCCCGAACCGGGCAAGAAAGGAAACGCGCTATGAGAACCATACCTTTGGGAACATCCGGCATGCAGGTACCCGTGATCGCGGTTGGCTGCATGCGAATCAAAGGGCTCGGGCCTGCCGATGCGGAGCGCTTCGTGCAAACCGCTCTCGACGCGGGCGCCGTGTTTTTCGATCACGCGGACGTATATGGAAACGGAACCTGCGAGGAGATCTTTTCCAAAGCGATCCACATGAACGCGGGCGTCCGGGAAACGATCCTCCTGCAGTCCAAATGCGGCATCCGCCCCGGCGTCGCCTTCGATTTCTCCAAAAACCACATCCTCGCCTCGGTGGAAGGAAGCCTGCGGCGGCTGCAAACGGAGTATCTTGACGTGCTGCTGCTTCAACGCCCCGACGCGCTTGTTGATCCCGAGGAGGTGGCGGCGGCTTTTGACGAACTGCACGCATCCGGCAAGGTGCGCCACTTCGGCGTGTCCAACCAGACCCCGATGCAGATGCGGCTGCTGCAAAAGTACGTAAAGCAACCGATCGTGGCAAACCAACTGCAACTGAGCATCACCAACGCCACGATGATCACCCGCGGCCTGCACGTGAACATGCTGGACGATACCGCCGTGGACCGCGACGGCGGCGTGCTCGATTTCTGCCGCCTGTACGACATCACCGTCCAGCCCTGGTCGCCCTTCCAACACGGGTTCTTCGAAGGCGTGTTCCTCGGCAGCCCGAAATTCCCCGCGCTCAACCAAAAGATCGGCGAGCTTGCGGAGAAATACGGCGTGAGCGGCACCACCATCGTGATCGCGTGGCTTTTGCGCCATCCGGCCAACATGCAGCCCGTGACGGGCACCATGAATCCGCAGCGCCTGATCGACTGCGCGAAAGCGGCGGACGTGCGCCTGACCCGCGAGGAATGGTACGCGCTGCTGCTCGCGGCGGGAAACACCCTGCCCTGAACCCAAACGACAGCCGGAGATCGCCTCCCGGCGCGCGGACTCCGGCACAAGCGGGTCCGGCAACGCGCGCGAAGCGATTTCACCGCGGCAGGTGAAGAACGCATGATCTATCTGGAAGCATTTGAATTTCCCGAAGCGGACCGGGAAACCGGCTTTATCTGCGGCGTGAAGCGGACGTGCTATGATTCGTTTTATCCGTTCAAGGTGCTGTCCCAGCATGGATTGGAGCGGATTGATTTCGAACCCGTCACCATCCTGTACGGCGGCAACGGCTCGGGGAAGACCACGGCGCTCAACGTGATCGCCGAAAAGCTGATGGTCCGGCGCGAGGCGATCTACAACCGCTCCAACTTCTTCCCCGATTACGTGGAACTATGCGGCGCGCGCCTGAAGGCCGCCCCATCGCCTCACTCCGCCATCATCACCAGCGACGACGTGTTTGACTATATGCTCAACATCCGAAGCCTCAACGAGGGCATCAACATGAAGCGCGAGGACGTATTTGAAGAGTATCTTGACGCGAAGTACGCCAAGTTTCAGCTTAAGTCCATCGCCGATTACGAGGAGCTGAAAAAGGTGAACGCGGCGCGGCGAAAGACCCAGTCCAGGTACGTGCGCGAGACGCTGATGGATAATGTGCGCGAGCTTTC
>JBDRTL010000206.1:0-3326 GCA_043824045.1 Bacillota bacterium | reverse complement strand
GCCGTATGCTGCAAGATCTCCTCGCCGGAACCTACGACGCTCAAAGCTTTGCCGCAGCCTATCAGGAAGCATGGGACGCGGGTTTCTAAACAAACCGTAGGATGAAAAAGGAGGCGGCGTCTTAGACTCCCCCTCCTTTTTCTTTCTTGATTATAGGAATACGAGAACGGGAGAGCACCATGAAAGCCAAGCGACATGATTATACACAATGGATGTCATTACCGGCGCTGCTTTTATTTTGTCTGTTCTTTGTCTACCCTTTACTGCAAGGCATCGGGATGAGCCTTACGGATTGGGATGGCATGGGAAACGCGAACTTCGTCGGTTTGCAAAACTTTACCGACTTCTTTTCAGACAAGCGCGCTCTCGGTGATATCAAGACTACGCTGATCTTTGCCGCGGGAAGCGCAGTTTTGCTCAATTTGCTGGGTCTCTTATATGCGCTGATTATGGAAAAAGCCTTCTGGGGCCGCAGCGCCGTGCGTGTAATCATTTATCTGCCCGCAATCATCAGCCCGCTGATCATGGGATATATCTGGTACTTTCTGCTGCAACCCGGCCGCGGTTTTTTATATCACGCTGTGGAGCAGTTGAGCCTGCAGATTACGCTGGGCAACTGGTTCACCAGTTATGCTTCGACCATGCTGGTGCTCATTTTGGTCAATGTGTGGCAATATGCCGGCATGACCATGATTATTTATCTCGCCGGTTTGCAAAGCATCCCGGGGGAACTGTATGAAGCTGCGCATATCGATGGCGCCAATGCCGGCCAGCGCTTTTTCGGCATCACGGTTCCGCTGTTGGTGCCGGCCATTCGCATCAATGTGGTCACCAACATCATCGGTTCGCTCTCGGTGTTTGATATCATCATGGCGCTTACGGAGGGCGGGCCGGGCTATGCCACTGAAAGCCTGAGTATTTACATCATGCGTATGTGCTACGGTGCGCGTACGGGGTACTCAACCGCGGTTGCGATGATCCTGTTTTTCATCATCCTGATTCCCGTATTGATCTCCATGCGTCTGACGCGGCAAAAGAACTAGGGGGGCATGGCATATGAGAGAAAATCGAATCGTCAAAACCGTGCGCATGCTGCTGGCGCTGCTCATCGCCGTGATCTGCATCATCCCGTTTTACGTGCTGCTCGTACTGGCTTTGAATTCCCCTGCGCGGATTTTCTATGAAGGGAATATGTTCATCCCCAGTTTCGATTTCGGTAACTTTGCCCTTGCGTGGGAGAAATCAAAAATATACACGGCCATCCTGAACTCCGCGATCATCACAGGCGGCACGCTGAGTGTGTCCGTCGTCTTTGGCGGCATGGCAGGCTATGCCGTTGCGCGCCGGCCGACACGCTACAACCGCGCGGTGTTCATGCTGCTGATCGGCTGCATGATGATCCCGGGCATCATCAACACGGTTCCTCTGTACACGCTGATGCGCGCTTTGGGCGCCATCAACACGCTATGGGGTATGGCGATGATCTGCGCCACACTGTGCATGCCCTCGGCGGTGTTCATCTACACCACCTTTGTCCGCGCTATCCCCAAAGAGCTGGACGAATCGGCGGAGGTAGACGGCTGCGGCGGCCTGCAGACCTTCTGGCGTATCATATTCCCGATCCTGAAACCCGCGACGGCATCGTTTGTCATCCTGAATGGCTTTGGCGTTTGGAACAATTATGCGCAGGCTGTGTTCTTTCTGCAAAGCCGCGCCAAGCAAAATATCCCGCAGGCGCTGTCGGTGTTTTTTCAGCAGTTCGGCGGGGCAAAATGGCATCTGGTTTCTGCAACGGCAGCGATTGCGATCGTACCTGTGGTCATCATTTTTTTGGTGTTCCAGCGGCAGTTTATCCGTGGATTAACAGAAGGGGCGGTAAAGGGATGAGTGATTTTTACCCGCTCAAAGGGCGTTTCAGCCCGAACGAATCAATAGCGCTGCGAATCGAATGCGATGATCCCCGTGCCGCCGCGGCGGAGGTGCGCTGCTTTTCTCTGGATGCGCTTTGCCATACACAGCGTGTCACCATCACCGGAGAACGCACTGATGTGATGCTCCCGCCTATGCATCGGGAAGGCATTGGATACGGTGTGGAGACGGTGTTGATGGATACGGATGGTGTGGCGCTGTGCCTTCTTTCCACTGCCTATGCCACCGCTGACCGTGACGATATCGTGCGTTACGGTTTCCTCACCGATTTCTCGCCCGATGATGAAGCGATGGATGATGTTTTATGGATGTCCAAGTGCCACATTGATCACGTACTGTTCTACGACTGGAGTTATCGCCACGACACGCTCGTTGCGCCGATGGACGTCTATACCGATATGATGGGCAAGCAAAACCATCTTGGCGTCATTCGGCAAAAGATAGAAGCCTGCCATCGGCACGGCATGAAAGCAATGGCCTATGGAGCGGTTTATGCGGCCAGCGAGCCGTTTTGGCGAGCGCATCCGTCGTGGGGTATGTTTCACTCGTCAGGTGCGCCACTGCGGTTCATCGATGTGTTCTACCTGATGAATATTGACAGTCCGTGGCGCGAACACCTGATGGCCCAGTATCAGGACGCGATCGCGCGCGTCGGCTTTGACGGCATTCATATGGACGCCTATGGCGAGCCTAAGCGTGCGCGGGCTGCCGACGGCACGATGTGCGATCTGGAGGAGCAGCTTCCGCGCCTGATCGAAGATACGAGTTTACACCTGCGAAACGCCGGCATACAGCCGCATCTTATTTTCAACAATGTCGGCGCGTGGCCTGTGCGCGCAACAGAATTCACGCCGCAAGAGGCAGTGTATATCGAAGTGTGGGAGCCGTATGTTTCGCTGCGCGACCTTCGGCAGCTGGCCTTGGATGCATGGAACAGCGGAAAGCCCGTTGTGCTGGCGGCGTATATGGCGCCCTTTCGCAATGAAAACGCCGTATCCGCCCTCTATGCCGCGCTGCTTGCCGCCGCCGCTATCGCGTTTGCAGGGGCAACCCAACTCTGCCTGGGTGAAAACGGCGCGATGCTCACGCAGGGGTATTATGCGGATTATACCCCGCTGCAGCCGTTCGCGGAAAAAAGGATCAGGGCGCATCAGGACTTTTTCGTCCGCTACCAGAACCTGCTGTTTGACCGCACGCTGCGCGACGTGAGCATGACGCACTTTGGCTGGGATAATGTAGAATACCGTTGTGATACGGCAAGTTCGGTAACTGCGGAACCAGGCAAGCTCTGGTTCTCATTTCGGGAAAATGCGCGCCGTAAGCTGATCACAGTAATCAATTTATGCGGGAATGACGAAGCGAATTGGAATAAGGGAAAAAATCAGCCATTGCCCTGT
>JBDRTL010000205.1:0-2556 GCA_043824045.1 Bacillota bacterium | reverse complement strand
CCGATGAAGTGCAAGCGGCATTATTGCGCGCCAAGCATCCGCCCGGCAAACGGAACGGGCGGTTCGGGCTGCTCCGAAAGATCGTTGAGCGTCTTTTGCATCCAGACCACGTCCAGCCATTCGCCGTGTTTATTGCCCATGCGCCCAAAGTGCCCGACCTTTTCAAACCCCATGCTGAAATGCATCCGAATGCTGGCTTCGTTCGTGGCGGTAATCACACCGAACACCGTCTGAATACCTTGTTCCCGCAGAATGTCCAGCAGCTTTTGATAGATCAGCCGCCCCAACCCCATGCGCTTTGGCGCATCGGGCGCCAGGTAAACGGTTCCCTCCGCCGTCCACCGGTAAGCCTCGTGCGGACGAATCTGCGAGGCGTAGGCAAAGCCCCGGGGAACGTCGTCCGTCTCTAAAATGAGGAACGGATACATCTCCAGCGTTTTTTCGATTTTATGGGCATATTCCTCCACCGGCGGGTTTTCGGTGGAGAATGTCGCGTTGGTCTGATCGACATAATACCCGTACACGTCGTGTACGAATCGCGCGTCGGCTGTCGTGGCAATGCGGATCGTGGTTTTCATCACGCGCCTCCCGCTGATTCGATCTGGAACCGCCGGATCGTTTCCAAATCCTGCGGCGTCAGCCCAATGTGGATGGTTTGAAAGTTCTGATAGATCACAAACCCCGCGGGCGTCCCGGACTTCTTCTTCACGTGTCTGCGCTTCACGTAATCAATCGGGAAGCTTGGGTGGTTGCGCCCTTTGCTGAAATAGGCGGCAAGCTTGGCCGCGAACAGCAGCGTATCGTCCGCAGGTTCCTCTTCCGAACGGATGATGACGTGCGAACCGGCGACGTTTTGCGCGTGCAGCCACGTTTCATTGGGGCGCGCGCGCAGGGTGATGCGGTCGTTCTGCACGGCGTTCTTCCCGACGGTGATCTCCGTGCCGTCGGCAGCCCGGAAGCGGTACGGTTCGCCTTCCTTGATCTTTTTGCGCTTTCCCGCGCCGGGTTCGGGGCGGAGATATTTGTTATCGATCAGGAAGTATCGGATTTCGTTCAGGTCCGCCGCGGTGGTGCACTTCTCCAGATCCTCCAGCACGTTTTCCAGAATGTCGAGCTCTTGCCCGATGGCCCCGAGCTCCTTTTGCGCGTATTGCTGCGCGCCCTTGGCCTTGCGGTATTTCTTATAATAAAGCTGCGCGTTTCGGGAGGGCGAAAGTTTGGGCATCAGCGGAATTTCGACCATTGCCTGCGCCTTGTCGTAATAATTCACGACCTTCATGGACGCCGCGCCTTTTTCGATCGCATGCAGGTTGGCCGTCAGCAGTTCGCCGAAGATGCGGTTGTCCTCCGCGAGCTCTTTTTGCGAAAGGGTTTCCAGCATCATGGCCTGTTTCTTCTCCAGGCGCGCGATATTGCTTTTCACGCGCTTGCGGATGCCGTTACCGCGCTGGCTCATACGCGCGTACAGCTCCCGCTCGCCGTAGAACGCGTCCATCGCCTCGCTTAACGATGGATACGCTTTCTGCATGTCCGGCGGATAAGATTGATACGGGAACGGGAAATACTCGATGCTCTGCCCCGCCGTATCATAAAGCACCACGGGCGGGCGCATCTCCGGCAGGCGGCTGTACAACGCGACGATCTTCCGGGATACGGCGTGCAGGTCCAGAAGTCCGCACGGCGCGGATTCATCCGCCCCGGCCTGTGCGCAAAGCTCCCTGCCGCTGACGGCCGACAGCCCGCTGACAACCTCGATCAGCCCCTTGTACAGCGGACAGGCAAGCGCCGACATCCGTTCGGCCAGCTGCTCCCCCGTCATGGCGAAGGGGTTGAGCTTGTCCTGCCCGGGCGGCATGGTAAACGGCTTGCCCGGCATGGAAACGCGCACGCGGCTGATGTCCGCGTTCACATGGTGCACGCAGTCGATCGTCATCCGGTTCTCATCCACCAGCGACAGGTTACTATGCCTGCCCATCATCTCCAGCACGAGGGATTTCTGCACTTCGTCGCCCAACTCGTTCATACACTGGAAAGCGATGGTCAGCACGCGGTCGCAGCCGAGCTGCCCGATGGCCGCGATCCGCGCACCGGAGAGATGTTTTCGGATCAGCATGCAGAACACGGGCGGTTCCGCCGGGTTTTCGATCGACTGTCCGGTAATCTGGGCACGCGCGCCGTTTACGTTCGCGCTGAGCATGAGTCTAAAATTCTTGTTTTGATTGCGAATCAAAAGAAGGAGCAGGTCGCGTTCCGGCTGGCTGACCTTGTCCACGCGCCCGCCTATCAAAAGTTCCTGAAGTTCGCGCGTCATGAAAGAAAGCGTGAAGCCGTCCATCGGCATCCCCCTCACCCCTTTCTTTCCAATAGGTTGATGATAGCACACAATCGGGCAACTGGACAACAGGAAACCCAAATCGTATAATAGCATGGAAAAGCTTAATACGAAAGGGAGTGCCGGGCGTGAAGCGAACCGACGGACGGACGGCGACACAGGCGCGCGACTGCGCAATCGAAACCGACTTTGTCAAGACTGCCGCAGGCAGCTGCCTGATCGCC
>JBDRTL010000204.1:0-3517 GCA_043824045.1 Bacillota bacterium | reverse complement strand
GCACGTTTTGCGTCGTGCCCTCTGTGCGGGGCGGCATCCGCTCCCGAGAGCTTGCGGACATTCGGGAAGAGGCTGTATCGCTGGCCGCCGCGGGCTTTCAGGAGGCCGTGCTTACGGGCGTGCACCTGACCAGCTACGGGCGCGATTTACCGGAAAAGCCGACGCTGGCCGACGCCGTCGCGGCGGTGGCCCAAGTGCAAGGCATCGAGCGGATCCGGCTGGGGTCGCTGGAGCCCGTGATCGTCACGGATGCGTTCGTAAGCGCGATCCGGAGGATTGCAAAGCTCTGCCCCCAGTTCCATCTGGCGCTGCAGTCGGGCAGCGATACCGTTCTCAAACGCATGAAGCGCCGCTACAACACCGCGCAGTTTTTGCGGGCGGCGCAGCGGCTGCTGGCGGCGTACCCGGACGCCGCCCTGACCACCGACGTGATCGTGGGCTTTCCCGGCGAAACGGAAGACGAGTTTGCGCAGACGGTCGAGTTCTGCCAAACCGTCGGCTTTATGAAAATCCACGTTTTCCCATACAGCCCGCGCGAGGGCACGCCCGCCGCGGCGATGTCCGGACAGCTTTCAAAGCAAGTCAAGGACGAGCGCGCGCGGCGGCTGATTGAAATCGGCGGGCAGCTGTCCGCCGCGTACCGATGGCGCATGCTTTATACCGTGCAGCCCGTGCTCATCGAGGAACGCAGAAAAGACGGCGCATTGACAGGATATACCCCGCAGTACGTTCCGGTGATCTGCCATACGGGCAGGGTAGGGGAAATCCTCCCTTTGCGCCTTACGGAGCCGGCCAAAGAAGGAATGCGCGGAGAAGCCGTGGAAACAAATAACGGAGGAGGATGAGCATGATGGACGATTGTTTGTTTTGTAAAATTCTCAAAGGGGTCATTCCCTCCAAGAAAATCTTCGAGGATGATCTCACCTATGCGTTTCACGATATCAGCCCGCAGGCCAGGGCGCACGCGCTGGTCATCCCGAAAAAACACGTGTCCGGGCTTGATGCGCTGGACGGGCTGACGGACACGGAATTGGCGGCCTGCCTGCGCGTTTGCCATACGGTGGCCAAAGAGCTTGGCATCGCCCAAAGCGGTTACCGCGTGGTGTCCAACTACGGAAAAGACGCGTGCCAGTCCGTCGAACACCTGCATTTTCACGTCATCGGCGGCAATCCAATGTCCCCCAGGATGGTATAGGGTCTGCATGCGGCTGTAAAATACCGCAAAATGGAAAATTCGTGGTTGACGCAAAGGGCGCAAAGCGGTATAATCAATAAGTAACAGCTTTGATTTCCCGTACGCCTGTTTGCGCGGGAGGCAAGCGAGATGAGCGAGGGGAGGGATAACGGTGTCCGAGGTACGTATCCGAGAGAATGAATCCCTGGAAAGCGCTCTGAAGCGGTTCAAACGTCAATGTGCTCGCTCAGGTGTTTTGGCGGAGGCGCGCAAACGTGAACATTACGAAAAACCCAGCGTAAAGCGCAAGAAGAAAGCCGAAGCCGCACGCAAACGGAAATATTAAACCAAATGCCCTTCCTGGAAACGGGAAGGGTTTCGCTTGTTGATAAAGCCCTGGCTGCGTTGTCGCCAGCGCATCGGCAAAGGCCATCACTTACAAACGAGTAAGCTCAGTCCTTGCCTCGCTTGGCTTCTAGCATCCGAGACTTTCTGAACAGGCTGCCATCCCATTGCCAAACATTATTTGTCAACGGTCTGTACCCTTCTCAATAAAATGAGAAGGGTTTCCATTTGCTTCGCCGCGCATCGCGCAAACGGGGGTTTTAAGCAAATTGGTATGCTCTGCCCAATGTATACAATAGCCGACGGTTGACAAAACCAAGTACCCGTGATATTGTGCAGACAGGGCTGATTTTCATCTTTTCATCCATCCTGTCAAAGCGAGGAAGTCTTCTTGCAATATGCCTTTCTGATAAAAGCACACGCGAATGCACGCTATGCCCTTTCGATGGAAAAGCTCGCGCTGATTGAATGTCAATGTCTGCTGTACGCGCTTGATATCCGTGCCGTTGTCACGCAGGAAAAACTCGCCGGAACACGATTCATCCTCGTGGAAACCGAACCGTTGGACGAACGGGGATGGAAACTTCTCTCCTGTCAGTCGGGCATATCCTTTACGGCCATACGGGAGGGCGACTGGCTCAAACCACTGCAGCTTCCAGAGGCCGCTTATCTGGACGCGGATCTGGCGCAGGTTCTCAAGTATAAGGGAAAAACGAACGCGGATTTTACTTTGCTGATGCTCCATTGCGCGAAAGCGGCGTCCGCATTCGCACTGAGCGACGCGCCTCTTACGGTTTTGGATCCGCTCTGCGGGCGCGCAACGACGTTGTTTTGCGCGCTGCAGGAAGGCAACAACGCCGTCGGTATCGAGATTGACACAAAAGCTATTCACGAAGCGGATACCTATTTCGGGCGGTATCTGCAGTACCACCGCCATAAGCACAAACGGGAAACCTGCTCCGCGACGCTCAAGGATGGCGGCCACGCGGAGGAGATCCGCTATCAGCTGGCAGGCAGTGCGCAAGCGTTCAAGGCCGGGGATACCCGCACGTTCCGGCTGTTTCACGGGGATACGGCGCAGACGGACCAAATACTTGGCAGGGACAGCTGCCATCTGATCGTCGGCGACCTGCCCTACGGCGTGCAGCACGCGCCCAAAGGCGAAAAGGGGTATACCACGCTGGAACGGCTGCTGCGGGAAGCCTTTCCCGCGTACCGCAAGGCGCTGGTCAAAGGCGGCGCGGCGGCGGTTGCGTTCAACACCTACACGCTGAAACGGGATGCCGTATGCAAGGCGATGCGGGACGCGGGGCTTACCGTTCTGACCGACCCGCCGTTTCATGATTTTGCGCACTGGGTGGAGCAGGCGGTCAACCGCGACATGGTGATTGCCGTAAAAGAATAACCGGAGATATTGATTCACGCAGTCATTTTCGATTGCCCGGGAGTACAAACACAAGGAGGAATCTCATTGTTGTCAAGCGATTTGCATGCGATGACGGTCGTTCAGCTGCGCAAGCTGGCAAAGGAAGAAAACATCAGACTCGCGGCCGGTGTGGACAAGGCGGCGATCATCCGGATCATCGCCGGCACGCTGGGCGTGAAGGAAGCGCCGGAGGACGCGGAGTTTGACGCGCTGCATGCCGCGCCCTTGTCGGCGGACGTCACATCCGTCGATCCCAGAGGCGGTTCGGCCGGCGGCGACAATTACCGTTCGGCGTATCAGCAGGTGCTGCAGGCCAGATCGACCCTGGCCGGCAAGCCGGTGCAGAAAACCACGCCGCAAAAGGATGTTTCGGGCGCCAGCCCGACCCGTTTCGGCCCGCGGACGAATTTTATCACGCCGACCTTGTCGCCGGACCGTGAAACGATGTACGGGCCGCGCCAGCCAGAACCGCAGCCCCTGCCCCAGCGGACCATCGACGGGTATAAACTCGGGTACCGCGCGGCGCAGCCGCGCGAGTATAACAGGCAGGAATACCGCGGACAGACCCGCAT
>JBDRTL010000203.1:0-3801 GCA_043824045.1 Bacillota bacterium | reverse complement strand
AAAACGACTGGGTGGTGCTTTAAAACTGATGTCCAATCACGAGAAGATGCTCATCAAAGGCGGCAATCCGCTGATGGGCGAGATTGCGGTCAGCGGAGGGAAAAACACCTCCGTCGCCGTTATTCCCGCGACAATTTTAAGCGACGAGCCCAGCACCATCGAGAATCTTCCCGATATTGACGACGTTCTTGCCCTGATCGAAATTCTGGAACTGCTGGGCGCCAGGTGCGAGTATGTGCCCGATCAATATCTGACCGTGTATCCGGCCTCCTTGAAAAGCCACGAAGTGCCGTATTCCCTCACGCGGCGGCTGCGGGCCAGCACCTACATGCTGGGCGCGCTGCTGGGGCGCGGCGGCAAGGCGACCGTCGCCTATCCCGGCGGCTGCGAAATCGGCTCGCGGCCGATCGACCAGCACGTCAAAGGCTTCACCGCGCTTGGCGCGAAGATCGTGGAGCAGGGCGGCTACGTGGAAGCGGAAGCCCGGCAGCTGATCGGCGCGGACGTGTTTTTCGACATCGTCACAGTCGGCGGCACGATCAACATCATGCTCGCGGCCGTCAAGGCCGAGGGCACAACCATCATCTACAACGCCGCCAAGGAACCCCACATCGTCGATCTGGCGAACTTTTTAAACTCCATGGGTGCGCGCATCAAAGGCGCCGGCACCGACACCATCCGCATCACGGGGCGGCCGACGCTGCATGGCAGCAGCTACACCGTGATCCCCGACCAGATCGAAACCGGCACGCTGATGATCGCGGCCGCAGCGACCCGCGGAGACGTGACCATCCACGGCTGTATTCCCACGCATATGGAAGCGCTGACGGCAAAGCTGTTGGAGATGGGCATCCAGGTATCCGAGGGCGGCGACATGATCCGCGTGCGCGCATATGACCAGCACCGCGCCATCAACATCAAAACGCAGGTCTATCCGGGCTTCCCCACCGATCTGCAGCAGCCGATCACCTCGCTTTTATGCATGGCGACCGGCACCTCCACCATTCAGGAAACGATCTTCGAGCAGCGGTTCAAACACCTGGACGAGCTTCGCCGTATGGGCGCGCACATCAGGCTGATGGACCGCACCGTGCTGATCGAAGGCGTGAACACGCTCTACGGCGCGCCCGTGACCATTTCAGACCTGCGGGCGGGCGCCGCGCTGGTAATCGCCGGCCTGATGGCCAAGGGCACCACAGAAATCTACGAAACCGGCTTCATCGACCGCGGCTATGAGCGCATTGAGGATAAGCTGCGTAAGCTCGGCGCGGACATCTGCCGGGAAGCCCTTGATTTAGAGCCGATTTCCTAATACCGCGCAGGCGTCAGGAGGGGTGAGCCTTTGCACGATCAGAATCCCTTCACGGTGCTTGGCGTCCCTCCCGCCTCCGACGCCCATGCGGTACGCAAAGCCTACCGGCAGCGTGTACGGGAATGCCATCCGGACCTCTTTCAAAATCCCGATGAACAGAAAACCGCTCAGGAGCGGCTTGTTGCGCTGAACCTCGCGTACAAGGAGGCGCTGCGCATCTGCGGCAGCAAGCGCGTAGGCTTCAACCTGATCTCGCCGGAGGAGGCCAAGTACTTCGCCAAGAAGCTGATGACGCAGGGCAACCTCGAAAGCGCGCTTCGCCAGCTGAACCGTGCCGACCATAAGGACGCGGACTTTTTTTACATCCAGGGAAACATTCTCATGCAGCTTTCGCAGTTCGATACCGCCTACCAAAGCTTCCGCGAGGCCGTGCGCCTCGACCCCAAGGAAAACCGTTACCGCCGCGGCGCGCTGGACGCGTCGCTGGCCATCCAGCGCAGCCACACGATTTGGTACAGGATCGGCAAATGGGTGCGCGGGTTGCTCGGCCAGGGGCGGTAACCGAAGGAACGCGTCTTTACGCGGTACCGGAAGGCGGGCAGGGGAGGAACGCCATGCGCTTCAATCGTTACGACGATATCGGCGATTTCTATCGGGATACCTGCGCCGTGCTCCTGCGCCTTGAGGCGCAGAATCTGGTGCCGCTCGGAAATGTGATCATCGGATATAAGGGCAGGGACAAAACGGGCTGGCGCGACCCGGCAAACTGGTTTATGGCCACCGTGACCGACGGCGCACAAATCCGCTTGACCGCCGTGATGACCCCGCCGCATAACCTGACGCTGTATGCGACGGACAATCAGTTTACGGACGTTGAGGCCGCTTGTCTGCTAAGCGGAATCCTGGAAGCAAACGTTTCCGTTCCGGGCGTCATGACGGAAAACCGTCTGGCCGGGAGTTTTGCGCGGGCCTATGCGGCCGCGAAACAGCTGAACTATACGGTCAACAAAAATCAGCGGATTTATGAGCTTACCCGGGTGAGCCCGGAGATCCCGTCCGTCGGCAGCCTGCGACTGGCGCGGGAAAGCGATATGGCATTCCTGCCGTATTGGTTCGAAGGTTTTTCAGGCGATTGCTTCGGTTCGGTTCCGCGCGTCCAGGCGGACGCGGAAGGCTGCCGCTATCATATCGCCTCGAAGCGGCTGTATATCCTGGAAGACGGCGGCACGCCCGTATCGATGGCGAAAATCAACCGGGAAATGCGTACGGCCTGCGGCGTGGGCTACGTGTATACGCCGCCGTATTTCCGCGGCAAAGGCTACGCCACCTCCTGCGTGGCCGCCGTCAGCCGCGTTATTCTCAAACGCGGGTTTGCAAAATGCGTGCTGTACACCGATCTGGCTAATCCGACCTCCAACGGCATCTACCGGAAAATCGGCTACCGGCCCGTATGCGATTCGCTGGAAATCCGGTTTGCGTAGGGTTCCGTTTCCAAAACCCAACCGGCTCCGCCTTGCGCGCCGGAGCGCCGGGCGATCGGGAGCCGTACCGCAAACCGCGCGCGCCGATATCCCGGATAACGCGGAAAACGAATGCGTATACAAGTTTTCCGTTGAAAAATAAGGGAAAAATCCGCTATTTGATAGAATTTGTGTGCAAATATGTACCATTTTAGCAAAAATCCCTTGCGTTCTTGCATCTGTGACGTTATAATGACTACAATCGTATTCGGGTCTGTGGTTGTAAACCGAAGCCAGACGCGGGCAAAACGGTCCACGTAAGTTGAGCAACGCCTCAATGAGCATGGCGCGTTCTAGGAGTAAGACCGACCAGCTGAAAAGTTGAGAGAAGGGGCGTAGGGCGCTATTGCGATGAGCAAACCTTCCCGTCGGCGAGTGTGGGGGCAAAGACCAGGTCAGCCGCGTACGATATCCTAATAATACGGAGGAAGCCCAAATCATGTACGAGGACAAATCGCTCACCTGCCGCGACTGCGGCCAAGAATTTGTGTTCACCGCAGGTGAGCAGGAATTCTACGCTGAAAAAGGATTCCAGAACGAACCCACCCGCTGCAAAGATTGCCGCTCGGCCCGCAAGGCCACCCGTGCCAGCGCTCCCCGCGAGCAGTACGAGACCACCTGTGCCGAATGCGGAAAACCGACTACCGTTCCCTTCATTCCCAAAAGTGACCGCCCGATCTATTGCAGCGAGTGCTTTTCCAAGCATCGTAATCAGGAATTCTGATTCATTAAATACTGCATAGACAAACCCGCCGATCGAAAGACCGGCGGGTTCATATCGTTGACAAACATGGTTTGCCAACGATATGACAGCTTGTTCAGAAAGTCTCGGATGCGAGAAGCCAAGCGAGGCAAGTGCTGAGCTTACTCTCCTGTAAGTGATGCTCTTGCCGATGCACAGGCGACAACGCAGCCGGGGCTTTATCAACAAGCTGAACCCGCCGGTTGAAAGACCGGCGGGTCAGAGTG
>JBDRTL010000202.1:0-2398 GCA_043824045.1 Bacillota bacterium | reverse complement strand
CCCTTGGGTATCCGCGCGCCCATCTCGATATATGCTTTCGGGTTCTTGAGGAAATCGACCATTTCCTCAAGCTCCTCTTTCTCTTCCTTCGCTCCCGCCACGTCCTTAAAGGTGACTTTGATCTTCGTGGGATCGCTCATGCGCGCGCGGCTTTTGCCGAAGTTCATGACTTTGGAGTTGCCGCCGCCCTGGCGCATGATCAGGAAGTACCAAAGCCCCATGGAAAGTGCCACGATAAACAAAAGCGGCAGGAAATCGACGTACCAGGGGGTGATCACCGGCGCGCGGTACTGCACGGTGAAGGAGAAATCCCCCACGCTGATCTCGTCGAGCGGCTTTCCGGTTTTGGATGCGGTGATCTGCCGCACGGTCTCGATGAAGTCGTCGCCGATGGTAGTTTCAAAGTCGTATCTGCGGTCGGGAAAATCGGAGACCGCGGTGCTTGAGTTATTGTATATACCAACCAAAGCTGTGCCGCGAATCGCCACCGCTTGTATTTGACCGTTTTCGATCGCCTGCAGCAGCGCGGGATACTCAATCCGCAGATCCACTGTCTGGCCGAAACCGCCATTCAATACCATAGCGATTAAGATGAATGCAGCGATCAACACTACATATCCCATCATACCGCGTTGTGATTTCTTCAAGCGTCTATCCTCCTTGCAATCCGGGGCAGGCTTGCCCCATGGTTTGCAGTAAAACGGCAAACCATTAGACTTGATTATACCATATATAAACCATAATACCAACAACTGAAACAAAGAAAACGCCTGCGTTTGCAATCTTTTACATAGCGTCCGTTTTCATGCCGCCAGGCGGCAAACGCAAGCCCGAACGCGCTGCGCGCAGCGCATTCGGGCACTGAGAATACCGTTTGCATTCCGGCTGATTACGCCTTGTAGACGCCGGGCTTGATCTGGTCTCCGTACTTGTCCCTGGCGGCGGCGATCCTTGCGATGGTCGCGTTCCAGTAATCGAAGATTTCCCGGGGGGTATCCGCGTCCATCTTCAGGAAGAACGCCTTGGTGCGCTCCAGTTTTTCCATCCACTTGGTGCAGCGGAAGGTGAACAGGTAGGTGTAAACCTCCTGGGTGAAGTCCTCGTCCAGATACTTCTTGAAGAGCGCTTTCAGATCGGCGTACATGGGAATCTTGCCGGTGGGCGTGTCATATGCGCCGAAATCGCCGTGGATGCGGCCTTCCGCCCAGTGCAGCCAAACCTTCTTGGCCAGCTTGCCGGTCACGAACTTGCCGTCGGCGCCGCGCATGAAGTAGTTGTTGGAGAAGATCCTGGGGGTGCCCTTCACGCTTTCGCCGAACTTGATGTTGTTCATGGTGTAGCTGCCCAGCGGATAGGAGACGAAGTCCATGTTCGCCATGGGGCTTGGGGTGCGCACGCCCTCGGTGCCGATCGTCGCGCTGGTGGTTTCGGATTCAAGCGTGCAGGCCTTGAGCAGGATGCCATCCTTCCAGTTGGGGGATTCTTCCACGGGCACGGTAGTGTCGCTGTCGCGGCCGCCATAGAGCACGCCTTCCACCTTCACGCCGTTCTTGGCTTCAAAGCCTTCTTTGTCGATATTTTTCAGATAGTCAAGCCGCATGGTGTAGCGTGCGTTGCCGTGCGCCACGCCGACTTCCTTGCCCTTTACGTCCAAAATGCCCTTGTGCCACACACCGTAATGATTGCGGCCCTCGGCGGGAACTTCCACGTCCATGCCAAGCCAGTAGGGCATTTTGTCCGGGCCCATCAGAACGTTGGAGAAGATGACCTCCTGGTTCTTCATTAAATTTTCAAAGATCACAGGGTCGTCCTTTGCGTTGACGTCCTGAATGATGCCAAACATCCCGCCTTCCACGTTCACCGCGCGGAACTCGCCGCCGATGTTGCGGAAGTACGCGATATCGTCGCCGACGATCTTTTCGCCGGGGATCATGGCCGTGGAGGTTTTGCCGCAGGCGGAGGGATACGCGCCGCAGAAGTAGGTTTTACGGTGCTTGTCCTCATTGACGGCCGCCATGATGAACATGTGCTCGCACAGCCAGCCCTCCTTGCCGGACTTTGCGATGGCAAGGCGCATGGAGTGCTTTTTTAGTCCGACCGAGTTGCCGGCGTACTGGTTGTTCATGGAATATACGATGTTGTTCTGGATATCCATGAAAACCCGGCGTTTGTCGAGGTTTTTGGTGTTGTTGTTCTGGTCCAGCTCGCCCGCCGAATGGATGAAGCTGAAGAAATCATCTTTTTCGCTTTGCTTCATTTTCAGGAAGTGGTCGTATGCCGAGCGGTACAGGATGTGCTCGGAGTGCGCGACGTACCAGCTGTCGGTAAACTGCACGCAGGGGATGGTGAAGGGGCTTTCCGTGGGGCCTTCGGAGAAAAACAGAACGACGGCCTGCTT
>JBDRTL010000201.1:0-3844 GCA_043824045.1 Bacillota bacterium | reverse complement strand
CGGCCATGCGCTCCTGGCTTTCGGAGATGGCGAGCTCCGTGCCGTCCAGCCCTTCGTATTTCCGGGGCACTTTGTCAAGATCGATTTCCAGCCCGTCGGCCAGCTCGCCGATCGCCACGCTTACGCCGCCCGCGCCGAAATCGTTGCACCGCTTGATGAGCCGCGTCACATTCGGATCGCGGAACAGGCGCTGGAGCTTGCGCTCGGTGACGGGGTTGCCCTTCTGCACCTCCGCGCCGCAGCTTTCAAGGCTTTCGAGCTTGTGGCTCTTGGAGGAGCCGGTCGCCCCGCCGCAGCCGTCGCGCCCCGTGCGCCCGCCCAGCAGAATAATCAGGTCGCCCGGCACGGGCTGTTCGCGCCGCACGTGCGAAAGCGGCGCCGCGCCGACCACCGCGCCGATCTCCATACGCTTGGCCACGTAGCCCTCGTGATAGAGCTCGTCCACCATCCCGGTCGCCAGCCCGATCTGGTTGCCGTAGGCGGCGTAGCCCGCCGCCGCGGTGGTGACAATCTTGCGCTGGGGAAGCTTGCCGGGCAGCGTGTCCTTCACGGGCAGCAGCGGGTTTCCCGCACCGGTCACGCGCATGGCCTGATACACGTATGTTCTACCGCTCAGCGGATCGCGGATCGCGCCGCCGATGCAGGTGGCCGCGCCGCCGAACGGCTCGATCTCGGTGGGGTGATTGTGCGTTTCGTTTTTAAACATCAACAGCCACGGCTCGGTTTTGCCGCCCACGTCCGCGTCGATCACGATGGAGCAGGCGTTGACCTCCTCGGAGATATCGAGGTTTGTAAGGCCGCCGCGCGCCCGGAGCGCTTTCGCGCCGATGGTGGCGATATCCATCAAAGTAACGGGCCTGTCCTCCCGCCCAAGCTCTTTGCGCAGTTCCAGATACCGCCCGTACGCGGCTTTGGCGGCTGGTTTCTTTATGTCCACGCTGTCCAGCGCGGTTAAAAACGTGGTGTGGCGGCAGTGATCCGACCAATAGGTATCCAGCATCCGGATCTCGGTGAGCGACGGGTCGCGGCGCTCCGATTGGAAGTACCCGACGCAGAGGTTCAGATCGTCGGTATCCATCGCCAGCCCGTAGGTTTGCACAAACGCGGCGATCCGCTGTTCGTCCATCGCGGTAAAGCCCGCGAGGATTTCCACGTCGGCGGGGATTTCGTAATGCTGCCGCAGCGTTTTCTTTTCGGCAAGGCCGGCCTCGCGGCTTTCCACGGGGTTGACGAGGTGCTTTCTGATTTTCCGGAGGTCGTCCGCGTTCAGATTTCCTTCCGGCAGGTAGATCTTCGCGGTGCGCACGGTTGGCCGCTCACCGCGGCTGACCAGCTGCACGCACTCCTCGCAGCTGGCCGCCCGCACGTCGAACTGGCCGGGCAGCGCCTCCACAGCAAGGGGTTTCACCCCTTTTGTATTGATTTCTTCCGGCAGGTCAAAGGCAAAGCTGTCCGTCTGCGGCTCGTAAAACACCACCGGCAGGCATTGCTCAAACAGCGCTTTGTCGATGCCCTCGATATCGTAGCGGTTTAAAATTCTGACGTCCGTCAGGTTTTTCACCAGCAGAATGTGGCGAATCTCATGACGGAGGGCTTTCGCCTCGACGTCAAACCCGGCTTTTTTCTCCGTGTATACGCGATAAACTGCCATAGCTACTCCTTATGTCCGGCCGCTTTGCGCCCGATGTCCGTGCGCATGTGCGCGCCTTCAAAGCCGATGGTCCGCGCGGCTGCATAGGCGCGGGAAACCGCTTCGGGAAGCGTATCGGCCACCGCCGTCACGCCGAGCACGCGCCCGCCGTTGGTGAGGATCTGCCTGCCGTCCTTCTTCGTGCCCGCGTGAAAAATAAAGGTATCGGGGAGCTTCGCGGCTTCCGGTAATCCCTTGATCGGCTTGCCCTTTTCGTAGGAAAGCGGATACCCGCCCGCAGCCAGCACCACGCAGCAGCTCGCCCCGGAGGAGAACCGCACGTCCGCCTGACGGAGCGTGCCGCTCGACACGTGCCGCATGATGGAGAACAAATCGGACAGCAAAAGCGGCAGCACGGCCTGCGCCTCGGGATCGCCGAAGCGGCAGTTGTACTCGATCACCTTGGGGCCGTCTTTGGTGAGCATCAGCCCGAAGTACAGGCAGCCTTTGAAGGGATTGCCCATCGCCTGCATCGCGCGGACGGTGGGCAGGAAGATTTGCTCCATGCACTGCGCGGCAATAGCATCCGTATAGTACGGGTTGGGCGCGATCGCGCCCATGCCGCCGGTGTTTAAGCCTTTGTCGCCGTCCAGCGCGCGCTTGTGATCCATGGACGAGACCATGGGGACGAGCGTTTCGCCGTCCGTAAACGCCAGCACGCTGACCTCGGGGCCGGTAAGAAACTCCTCGATCACCACACGATTGCCCGCCGCGCCGAACTTGCCCTTTTCCAGCATGTCGCGCACGGCCCCGGCGGCCTCGGCGCGGGTCTGGCAGATGATCACGCCCTTGCCAAGCGCCAGCCCGTCGGCCTTGACCACGAGCGGCACGGGGCTTTCCGCGATGTGGGACAGCGCCTTCGCCATGTCGCCGAACACGGCGCAGGAAGCGGTGGGGATATGGTTTAGTTCCATCAGCTTCTTGGCGAACACCTTGCTGCCCTCGATGCGCGCCGCCGCCTTGTTTGGGCCGAACGCGGGGATGCCCTTTCCCTCCAAAAGATCGACCAGCCCCAGGCACAGGGGATCGTCCGGCGCGACAACCACGTAATCCATCTGGTTTTCCTGCGCCCAGTCCGCGAGCTTCTCAACCTCCGTAGCCGCAATCGGCACGCACTCCGCCAGCGCGGCGATGCCGCCGTTGCCCGGCGCGCACCAGAGCTTCGATATTTCGGGGCTTTCGGCGAGCTTGGCCGCGATCGCGTGCTCGCGGCCGCCCCCGCCTACGATTAAGACCTTCATGCGAACCTCCGTTGAGATAATGAGGAATTAGGAATTAGGAATGATGAATGGCGGTGCGGTTGCTCCGCAACCGATGATTTCACTCCCATACAATCAATAGATTGCGAAGCAATCTTTCCAGCATTCCTAATTCCTCATTCCTCATTCCTAATTTAGCGTGCGATCAGTGGTGAAACAGCCTAAGCCCTGTAAACGCCATTGCAATGCCATACTTATCGCACGCGTCGATGACCTCCTGATCGCGCTTGCTGCCGCCCGGCTCGGCGATGTAGCGGACGCCGGACTGCGCGGCGCGGTCGATATTGTCGGAAAACGGGAAGAACGCGTCGGAGCCGAGGCTGACATCGGTATTATTTGAAAGCCAGGCTTTCTTTTCATCCGCCGTGAACTCCACAGGCTTTTCGGTGAAGAGGGTTTGCCATGTGCCATCGGAAAGCACCGTCGTCAGGCTTTCATGGCTCACATAGCGGTCGATGGCGTTGTCGCGGTTGGGGATGGGCACATCCGAACGGAAGGGCAGCGAAAGCGCCTTTGCGTGCTGGCGCAGCCACCACACATCCGCCTTGTCGCCCGCCAGCCGCGTGCAGTGGATGCGGCTCTGCTGCCCCGCGCCGATGCCGATGCACTGGCCGTCTTTGACATAGCACACGGAGTTGGACTGCGTGTACTTGAGCGCGATCATCGCGACGGCGAGGTCGCGTTTGGCGCTCTCGGGCAGGGTTTTTTCTCTGGTCACGACGTTCCTGAAAAAATCCTCGCCGATCGTAAGCTCGTTGCGGTTTTGCTCAAACGTGACGCCACAGACGTCCTTGCGCTCCAACGCCCTGGGTTCGTACGCCGGGTCGATTTGCACGACGTTGTAGTTCCCCTGCCGCTTGGACTTTAAAATCTCCAGCGCTTCCGGCTCGTACCC
>JBDRTL010000200.1:0-3636 GCA_043824045.1 Bacillota bacterium | reverse complement strand
CAAGCGCATCATCATCAACAGCGAAAACGACTTCCACGGCCGATACGGCGAACTGCTCAAGGATGAGATTTCGTTTAGCGAAGATGTGGAAATCGTGGCGTCAACCGGACTGCAATTCAAAGTGCCGTTCATCGATAAGGTGGAAACCTATTCCTCGCGGCTGTTTACCTACATCAGCGACTCAGAGATCGTCAACACCTCTGAAAAAAAGCAGTACTACATCCAAACCTATGCCCAGTGGTACATCGCGGATCCCGCGTTGTTCTCCCTGAAACTCGGCAGCATGACCCGCGCGGAAAACCAGCTGGATAACCTGATCCATCCGGTCATCGTGCAGGCCATCAACCGCCTGGTCGCGGAAGACTTTGTTTCCAACAAAGACGTTCTCAACGCCGCCCTGATTAAGGGTTTGCAAACGCTCAACGAGGACATGGCGCTGCGCGGCATCGAGATCAAGGACATTCAGGTGCATCGCACCATCCTGCCCACGGCGAACCTCGAATCGACCTACTCCCGCATGCAGGCTGACCGCGCCAAAGTGGCCCAGCAGTTGCGCAGCGAAGGCGAAGAGGAATACCGTAAGGCTCTGTCCGCAACCGATCTGCAGGCACGTCAAATTCAAGCCGACGCCGTAACCGAGGCCGGTGCCGTACGCGCAGATGCGGAAGCCGAATCCATGCGCATCTACGCGGAGTCCTACAGCTCGGATATCGCGTTCTACAGCTATTGGCGCTCGCTGCAGGCGCTTGAACTGGCGCTCAATCAAAACGCTACGCTGGTGCTGGATCAGTCCCATCCGCTGTGGGCAGACCTGCTCAGCTATGTGACGGAAACGCCGTAATTTGCCGTAACTGACCGAATACAAAAGTCTCGTTTTCACGAAGCCCTGCCTCCGGCGGGCAGCAATGAAAACGAGACTTTTTGTTTGGAATGATTACGGTTGTTTTAGTGCCGTGGGTTTGTTCCAGTATGTTTCCAGAGGCTTGTACAGCGCAAACGCAACGGCGGCGGTGATCACCATTTCCGGCAGCATATAAGAGCCGTTGTAAGAAAGCGACCATATCCACGTTGCCCATCCCAGCGAATTCGGCCACAGCGCTTCCCAGATGATGATGCCGCTTATAAAGTGGCAGAGAAAGCGTGCGGTCATCGTGACGAGTATGCCGACGATCAGCGCTTTCCGTTTGCTCCTGAACACGGAATCAAAGACTGCCGCAAATCCCAGAACGCTGAACGCAAGTACGTAGTCAAGCATGATGATCCCGATTGCCGTGACCGCATCGGGCGCGTACTGCACGTTGCGGATGCCAAGCAGCAGCTGCAGAAGGCTGTACGTGAGCGCGGTGAAAAGCCCCCATTTCGTTCCGTAGCGGTGCGCGATGAGGATGACGGGCAGCATGCTGCATACCGTGATGCTTCCGCCAAGCGCCCAGGGGCCTGTGAATTGCAGAAGGCTCAGGACAGTCGCGACGGCGAGCATGATCGCCGTTTCCGTGATTTTTCGAAGGGTTTGGTTCATAGTATTTCCTCCATTCATAGAAAATTCCCGCGGTTGCGGGTATGCAACGCGGGAAATCAGTGTTTTTCACGATGATTCCTACGCCGGCATTACCCGGATCAGGTTCGAGGGTCCCGGGCATCCGCCCGATCTCAGCCGATTTCTCAGCACCCCTTGCGCTTGTGCGCACTTATATTCTAGCGTAAAGTTTTTCACCTGTCAAGAAAATACTATTGTCATCATAAATTTATCCGGAAGCGATTGACATGGAAAACCGGTTTGTGGTTTAATATATGTCGTTTCAATGTTTAGTTTTACTAAACTTTCGGACAGGAGCTGTATGTATGGAAATCGGCGCAAAGCTTAGGGAACTTCGCCTGCAGAAGAACCTGACACAGGAGGAAGTCGCGGCCCGCTGCGAGTTGAGCAAGGGTTTTATTTCGCAAGTCGAGCGTGATTTGACCTCTCCCTCCATCGCCACGCTGATCGATATTCTCGAGAGCCTCGGCACCAATCCGCAGTCTTTTTTTACCGACGACAGCAAGGAGAAGGTCGTGTTCTCGCAGGCGGATATGTTCTCAAAGCAGGACGATGAGGACAAAAGCGGCCGGATTACCTGGCTTGTTCCCGACGCGCAGAAAAACAGCATGGAACCCATTCTTCTGGAACTGGAGCCAAACGGCAGATCCATTGAAATTCCCCCGCATGACGGCGAAGAATTCGGCTACGTGCTTTCGGGCCGCGTTGTGCTTATCGTCGGTAAACAGGAATATATCGTCAGGAAGCATTCCAGCTTCTGCCTCCATCCGTCGTCCGCGCATTCGCTGCGCAATATCGGCGGTATCGCCGCGAAGGTGATCTGGGTCAGCAATCCCCCGAGTTTCTAGTTTCGTATAAAGGAGTCTGCCGTATGGCTGAAAAAGAGCGCTTGATTGACCTGAGAAACATTTCCAAAAAGTTTGACAACACCCTGGTCCTGCAAAACGTCAACCTCTACATCCGCGAGAATGAGTTTTTGACGTTGCTGGGGCCGAGCGGCTGCGGGAAAACCACAACGCTGCGGATTATCGGCGGGTTTGAGCAGCCGACGGAAGGTGTTGTTTTGTTTGAGGGGAAGGATATCACCAACCTGCCCCCCTACAAACGCAAGGTGAATACGATTTTTCAGAAATACGCGCTCTTCCCCCACCTGAACGTGCAGGAGAATATCGCCTTCGGCCAGCGTATCGCCAAAGTGCCCGCACCCGAAATAAAAAAGCGCGTGGATAAAATGCTCGAGCTTGTGGACCTGCAGGGATACGGCAAGCGCCGCGTGGATCAGCTTTCTGGCGGGCAGCAGCAGCGCGTTGCTATCGCGCGCGCGCTGATCAACGAGCCGCAGGTTCTGCTGCTGGACGAACCGCTTGGCTCGCTGGATTTAAAGCTGCGCAAGGATATGCAGCTTGAGCTCAAACGCATGCAGCAGACGCTCGGAATTACGTTTTTATACGTGACGCACGATCAGGAAGAAGCGCTCACCATGAGCGACACCGTAGTTGTGATGAATCAGGGAAAAATCCTGCAGATCGGAACCCCGAAGGATGTGTACGACGAACCGATCAACGCGTTCGTTGCGGACTTCATCGGCGAAAGCAATATCTTCCACGGCATGATGCTGGAGGACAAGCTCGTGCGCTTCGCCGGGTTTGATTTCGCGTGCGTTGATAAAGGCTTCGGCCATAATCAGCCTGTGGACGCGGTGATCCGTCCCGAAGACATCCTGATCGTCGGGGAGGATATCGGGCAGATCACCGGCACCGTGGAAAGCGCATTATTCAAAGGCGTGCACTACGAGATGATTATCGACGTCGGCGATCTGGAGTTTAAAATCCATTCCACCGTCATGCAGGAACCCGGGTCGCGCGTCGGATTGAACATCATCCCCTACAATATCCACATCATGCGTCCGACGCCCCCTGCGAGCGACGGCGAGAATGACGAAAACACTGAAGGAGCAGACGAGTAATGCCCAGCGACAGCATTTCTTTCTGGATGATCGGCGGCATCGCGGCGATCATACTCGGGTTTGCCGTGATTGTCTTTGTATCCATCCGCCGTTTAAACGGAATCCGGCGCTCGTTTTTTGCTTCTCCGTATAC
>JBDRTL010000199.1:0-9781 GCA_043824045.1 Bacillota bacterium | reverse complement strand
TTTGTAGGTGGGATTGTATTGGGTTTTCCCGGCGCTCTTCGCCGGGAACATCTCCCGGATCACGGGCAGCAACAGCACAAAGGCCGCGATGAGGATGAGCACGGCGGCCAGAATAACGAGCGGGAGAAAACGGCGGAACCCTTTTTTATCGGATGGACTCAATCTCCTGCCTCCTCCCTGCCTATCGGTTTTTACGGGGTATAAGCACGTAAAGCGCCAGCAGTAAAATCAGCGCCGGAACGGATATAAGCAGCGCGACGGCGGGCGCGGGGCTTTGCACGGTGAGGCCCGGATGCAGCGCGGCCTTGGCGATGATATCAAGCGATATGCTTTTCTGGGGCAAAAGCTCCTGCAAAAGCTGCAGGATGAACTCCTGGTTGAACGTGCGCTGGTAGATGTATTCGTCGGTGAACACGGTGGAATTGCCGATGGCGAACATCCGGCTGATATTGCCGTCTATGTGCATGCGCGCCGCAAGGATCGCAAGCGTCAGTTCGCCCGTCCGGTCGCCCTCCTGATACTCGATGGACCCATCGCTGTCGGAAGGGTCGCGCAGGTAAGCGTTCGGGCCCGATTTCAGCACCGTGGCGGCGGAGAGCGAAGCGTCCGTCTGTTCCGGGGTTTCAAACGCACCCGCGCCCACCAGCAGCAGCACGTCCATGCCGCTTTCGATCAGCGGGATGGTCATATCCATGGAACTAAAATAGGGCAGGAGGTAGATTCGCTCGCCGTAATAGCTGCCCTTGTCCGCTTCCGAGGCCACCACGACGCCCGCCAAAGGTATAACACCGTAGCTGCGCAGCAGCGCCTGATAATTCTCCATATCTAGCGGATCGGTGTAATCGCGGATCACAAAGAAGCTGCCGCCGTTTTGCGCAAACGCCTTCATGGTTTCGATTTCGTCGGCGGCGAAGTCCTTGTACGGGTCGGCGACGATCAGCAGATCAATGCCGTCCAGCGTGTCCCCGGCCAGCAGGCTAACGGTTTCCACGTCGTAGCTGTTGGCCTGCAGGAAGTCGATCAGGGTTCCCAGCGTGCTTGAGGAAAGCTCGCCGTGCCCCTGCGAGATGCCGATCACGGGCACGTCGGCCTGCGATACGTACAAAAGCGCTTCGGTCACGCTTTTTTCGTACGCAAGCCCCGCGATTTCAAACGAACCAGTTTCGATATTGTATCCCTGCGTGATGAAATCGTCATAGCTCAGCACCTTATGCCGCCCCGTGGCCTCGCAGCTGACCACCACGGTGTCCGCGGTGATGGACGACTGGAGGCCGCCCTCAAACAGCGAGATGAAGCCCGGATTCTTCGCCAGATCGACCGGCGTGACCGTAATCAGGTCGCTCAGGCGCCGGTAACGCATCAGTACCTCGTACAGCTGGCTGTCCATCCCGCTGCTTTGGTACAACAGGTACAGCGTGACAGGCGACGAAAGCGCAGCAAGCGCTTTTTCCGTCTCCTCGCCGGTCGCGGTATAGCCGTTGAAGGAGTAGTCCGCGCGCCAGCCGTAGGTCGTTTCCATGCTCTCCACGCCGATATTGGCCAGGATGGCGATGGCGATCAACAGCGTCATCACCAGCGACGAGTACGCGCCGAAGCGTAACTTCGGCTTGCGGAGCAGGGCCGCCAAACGTTTCATCATGCCGCGCCTCCCTGCGAAAACCGCCTCGCGTCCAACAGCCGCATCGTCGCGATAACGAACAGGCCGATGAAGGATAAAAAGAACGTCAGGCTCGCATAGCTCAGCTGCCCCAGCACAAAGGGCTCGTAGCGGTCATACAGGCTTACAAAGCGCAGCGACTGGGCGATGAACGGGATGGGGATCGCGTCGGCGATCAGGTCCATCATCCACAGCACCAGGTTGCCCGCAAACGCCAAAAGCGCGGCGGAGGCCTGGCTTAACGCAAAGCAGGTGAGGAACATGTCGATCGCGAGGAAGCTTAACGCCTGCAATGAAAAGCCCAGATAGCCCACGAACCATTCGCCCGCGAACACCTTGCCGTACAGCATGAGGATAAACGTGCACACGTTGGTCAGCGCGACGGCGATCAGCATCACCGCGGCGGCGGCCAGATACTTGCCCAGCACGATGGAAGGCAGGGGCACGGGGCTGGACATCAAAAGCTTTTCGGACTGCCTGCGCGTTTCGTCGTTTAGCATCCGCATGGTGAGCAGAGGGGAGAGCAGCATCACGAGAAGCGTCAGCTGCGACAGGAAGATTAAAAGCTCGCCCGAAAGCGTAGCCATGTTGTTCAGGTAAAAGATCACGCCCGAAAGCGCGGAAAACACGCCGATGAACACATAGCCGACCGGGGTGCGGAAATAGCATAAAAATTCGCGTTTGAATACGGCTTTCAACCCGGTTCCTCCTATTCGGCGATGGCCTGCAGGAAGATCTGCTCCAGATCGTCCTCATGGCGCGTCATGCGCAGGATGGGCGCGCCCAGCGCGCTGCAAAGGGTGAACACCTGTTTTTCCGGCATTGCCGTTTTGCCAAACGTCAGCGATACCGCGATCTCGCCCGGTTCGGGCGAGGGCAGCATCTGCATCACCTGCAGGTCGTCCATGTGCTGCAGGGAGGCGCACAGCTTTTTGGAATCGCCCTGTATCCGGCAGTGGACGGTGGCGCTGCCGCCACCGATGGCTTGCATATCGGCGTCCAGTTTCACCTCGCCGCGGTGCAATATCACCACGCGGTCGCACAGCTGGCGCACCTCGGGCAGGATATGCGAGGAGAAGATGATCGTGCGGCCTTTGCTCAGGCAGCGGATCAGCGCGCGGATCTCCGTGATCTGCTTGGGATCGAGCCCCGCGGTCGGCTCGTCCAGCACCAGCACCTCGGGATTGCCGCACAGCGCCTGCGCAAGCCCCGCGCGCTGGCGGTAGCCCTTGCTCAGGTGCGACAGCATCCGAAAGCGCATCTCCGTCAGACCGGTGTTGTGCATCACGTCCCGTACGTGCGCGCCGATCTTGTCTTGTGGAACCTTTTTCAGTTCCGATGCGAACCGCAAATACTCCTCCACGGTCATCTCGTCGTACAGCGGGGGATGCTCGGGCATATAACCGAGGGCGCGCTTAGCCAGCGCGGGGTGTAAAAGCGGGTCCTGCCCGTTGATCAGCACGCGTCCGGCCGTTGGCGCAAGGCAGCCCGTGATGATATGTAAAAGCGTGGTCTTGCCCGCGCCGTTCTGGCCGAGCAAACCCAGTACACGCCCCTTTTCGGCTGTCAGGCTGACGCCGCGCAAGGCTTCCACACGGCCGTATTTCTTGCCGACGCCCTGTACTTCTACCAACGCGTTTCCCTCCCGCGGAATGGATTGCCTACTCAATTATAGCAGACAAAGCGCGGGAGAATATGAATGGTCTGTGAACAAGTATTCAACAAACGTAAATCCTGCTTATATTTCAAACTCCGCCATCTCCGCGTTGACGCCGTCCTCGCAGGCGCGCATGGCAAAGAGAGTTTTCTCCAAAAGGTCGTCCAACTCCCAGCCCAGCATTTCCGCGCCTTGGGCGATGTACCCGCGCGAGCAGCCCGCCGCGAAGCCCTTATCCTTATACTTTTTCCTGACGCTCCTGGGCTCCATATCCTGCACGCTTTTGGACGGGCGCATCAGCGCGGCGGCCCCGATCAGGCCGGTGAGCTCGTCGGTGGCGAAGAGAACCTTGTCCATCAGGTGTTCGGGCGCGACGTCGCAGCAGATGCCGTAGCCGTGGGAGCAGACGGAGCGGATCATGTCCTCGCCGACGCCGCCGGCGCGCAAAAGCTCGGGCGCTTTCCGGCAATGCTCGTCCGGATAAAGCTCAAAATCAATGTCGTGCAAAAGCCCGACCGTTGCCCAGTAGTCCGCGTCGCCGCCAAAGCCGAGGTCGCTTGCAAACCAGCGCATCACGCCTTCCACGGTGAGCGCGTGCCGGATGTGAAAGGGTTCCCTGTTGTACTGCCTGAGAAGCGCGAGCGCTTCCCGCCGGTTGAGCTTGCTTTGCATCTTTCATCCTCCTTCAGGCCGTCAAACGATCCGGTTCTCATCATAGCATGAAACGCTTGCCGAAGAAAGGCGGAGCGCGGATTTTTGCGGGCGTTGCGCAGCAGGGCCGCAGATGTTACAATAACCCGTGAATGAGCCATCAATTCTTTGCCGGAATGCAAGAAACAGGGCAGGTGATCCGTTTATATGACGGAGCGTTCGATCGACGGTATCCTTGCGGAAATCGAGACCTCCGCTGTGATGAGCATCGAAACGCTGTACGGGATGTACGCCAACGATGTGCTTCGCGTATGCTATTTCTATTTGAACGACCGTTCTCTGGCGGAAGAAGTCTGCCAGGACGCATTTGTGCGTCTGATGACAAGCCGGACGCAGCTGACACCCGGGCACGAAAAAGCCTGGCTTTTCAAGGTGGCGCTCAACCGCTGCCGCGACCTGTGGCGAAGCGGATGGGTCAGGCGCGTGGTGCTCGGCAGCCCCGCGTTCGAGCTTGTGCCCGCGGAGGACGCGCGGGAGCGGCGGGACGATGAGGATGCCATGATGGCGGCCGTCCACCGGCTGCCGGCGCAGTTTCGCGAGGTGATCCTTTTGTTCTATTATCAGAACTACGGAATCAGCGAGATCGCGGGCATCCTGTCCCTGCCGGAAGGGACGATATCCAGCAGGCTGTCCCGCGCGCGGGAGAAACTGAAAGTCATTTTGGAAGGAGGAGACGCGTAATGGATCAGCTGAGCAATCTGCGGGAGATCGCCGAACGGAACCTGGGCGGGCTTTCGGCGGACACGCGCCTTCTCCATCGGATTCTGCACGCGGAAACGCCCAAGGTGAAATCCGGGTTGAAATGGCGCCCCATCCTCGCGGCAGGCGCGGCGGCGGCGGTGCTGCTGGCCGCGGGGTTCGTCGCGCTCCCGCGGCTGACCCGGTACGACGGGGACATCGACGTGGTGACCCGCTCCGCGGGCGGAGAGCTTGAACCCCAGGCCTTCCAGCTGACAGCCAACGTGCCCGCGGGCAGCGTGAGCATCAGCGAAACTGCCGGATATGCGCCGGACTACTATAACCTCTTCGCGCCCGAGCAAAACGGCAATTTTCCGTTGGTCAAGGTGGGCAACGCCACCTACCGCCTGCTTTTGGATGCCGCTACGGTATCCGCCGAGGGGCTTGGCGAGCAGCTGGGTAGGGTGACCGACTTTACGGCGGAACCCGCCCTCAGCTCCAGCGCCGTGATCAGCAATATCGTAGAAGCCGGCCAGCCCGTATATGCCGTGAGGGGCATGAAGGGCGCGATGGCGGCCGCAACCGTGCAGGGCGCGCTGCGCGTGTTCCAGCGTGTGAGCTTCAGCGGCACGGCGATTGTCGGGAACGAGACCCTGAAGGACGTTTTAACCGGCAGTGTGCCGGTGATTGCGCTGGAGCTGTCCGATGTCGGCACGATCGGCCAGGCGGACAAGGCGCAGGAGCTGATGAACGTGCTGTACCTAAACGCGCATTACGAGGGCGCCGCTGAAAGCAACAGCCGCAGCCAAAGCCTGCTGATCCAGCTCTCCAACGGGCTGACCGTGCAGATGAACGCCGGAAGCGGCGCCCTGAGCGCGTGCGGCACGTGGAGCTGCCCGGAATTCTTCGACGCGTTCAGCGAAGCCGCGGGCCGCTGAAACCTAACTGCCGCCTCATTCCGCCGCATGCATACCATGCGGCGGAATTTTTTTGTGAAAAGGGGTTGACAACGGAAACAGTGTTCTATATGATATAGGTGTACTAGAACGACTAACACACTCTGTCAGAAAGGAACGCGCCATGTTTCAAATTGATCGTATGGGCAGAAAGCCGATCTATGAGCAGATCATCGAACAGACGGAGCTCATGATCGCTGCGGGCGTATTGAAACCGGGAGATCTGCTGCCAAGCGTCCGTTCGCTGTCGCAGATGCTGTCGGCGAACCCCAATACGCTGCAAAAGGCATATGCCGAGCTGGAACGGGACGGAATCACCACGAGCGCGCCGGGCAATGGCCGGTTCATCGGCAAGGACGCCAAAATGCTTATTCGGGAGCGCATGATGGATTTACTGGGTGAAATCGAGCACCTGAGTTCCAAACTGCATATCGCGGGGATTGACAAAAAACAGGCTTTGGACGCCGTGGAAACGGGGTACAAGCGCGACCTGAAAATGGTTGTACAAACTGAGAAAGGACTATCCACATGATCATTGCAAACAACGCAACCAAGCGGTTTTCCGACGTTGTCGCACTGGACCGTTTGAACTGCAAGATTCCCGACAGCTGCGTGTACGGGCTTGTGGGCGCGAACGGAGCGGGAAAATCCACGTTCCTGCGGCTTTTAAGCGGCGTGTTCCGGCCGGACGAAGGCAGCATAACGATGGGCGGGCAGCCGGTGTTTGAAAACACGGAGATGAAGAAACGCTGCGTCTTCGTAGCCGACGAGTTCTGGGCGCTGCCCCGCGCGGACATGAAGCGGATGGCGGATCTCTATGCCGCCGCGTACGCGACTTTCGATTTCATGCGCTTCCACGCGCTGGCCGAGGAGTTCGGCCTCCCGGCCGACAGGCCGCTACTCACGTTCAGCAAGGGCATGCGCAGGCAGGCGGCAATCATCCTCGCGCTGTCCACCGGCGCGGACGTGTACTTCTTTGACGAAACCTTCGACGGGCTCGATCCCGTGATGCGCAACCTCGTCAAGAAGAAGCTGTACACCGAGGTGTTCGACCGCGGCGCGACTGTGATCGTCACCAGCCACTCCCTCAGAGAGCTGGAGGACACCTGCGACCAGCTGGCGCTGCTCTATCAAGGCGGCATCGTGCTGGAAAGCGACGTGAGCGAGCTGAAAACCTCGATCTTCAAGCTGCAGGTCGCGTTCACGGAAGAGTTCGACAAGCGCATGTTTGAAGGGATGGATATGCTCTCGTATGGCAGGCTGGGCAGCGTAGCCACCCTGATCGTCCGCGGCGACAAAGCGGCGTGCCGGCAGAAGCTGGAAGCGATGTCGCCACTGCTTTTGGAAATGGTGCCCGTCACGCTGGAAGAAATCTTCATCTACGAGATGGAAGCGCTGGGATACGCGTTTGATAAGGGGGAAGAGAAAGCATGAAACTCTATAAAGAAATGCTGCGCAAACTGACGATCGTCGGGCTGCCGCTGCTGGCCGTCACCATGGTCTACACGCTGGTCACCGGCGGGCAGGCGTGCTTCGGGCAGGCGTACATGACGCAGTCCACCTCTGCGATTGGCGTCACGCCGATCCTGCAGTACTATGTGTTCACCGCCGTACTCTTCGCGATCTATGGGTTCTCGTTCCTGTTTACCAGGGCGGGGAGCGACGTGTACCACAGCCTGCCCGTGAAGCGGACTGACCTGTACGTCTCCGTGCTGCTTGCCACGGCCACCTGGATGGGCGCAACCATCCTGCTCAACGTGCTGGAAATGCTTTTGATCCTGCTCATCAGCGGCTGCCCGTTCGTACCCGCCTATATTCCGCTGTCGATCCTGTTCTACTTCGTCGCGTCCATGCTGGTGTTCGGGGCGGCCGCCGTCGGCTGCGCGCTCTCGGGCACGGTCGTCACGGCGCTGGCGTCCACGGGCCTTGTGCTGCTCCTGCCGCGCTTTGTGCAGTTCCTGTTCGCGCGCGGCATTGTGGAGCGGGTGCCGATCGTCGGCTGGATGGACCTGGGCGCGCTTTTAGACCCCACCACGAATATCGCGACCGGCATTCTGGCGATGCATCTGCGCTCGGTATACGTATCCAAAATCATGACCCTGCCGCACATCCTGTACTCGGCGCTTCCCATGCTTACGCTGCTTTGCGCCGGGCTGTGGCTGTTCCTGCGCCGCCCCAGCGAGTTTGCGCACAAGAACGGCGGTAGCCGCATCTGGTCGGTCGTCATGGGCATCCTGCTGGCTTTCACGGTCATGATGCCGGTCACCATGAACCACCAGAAAATGTTTTCCGTGTACGGAGCCGTCCTCATGGCGGCGGCGCTGGCGGTGTTCTTCGTCTGCCAGATGATTGCTGCCCCGAAGCTCAAACAGGCGCTGGTCACGCTGCCGTGCTTCCTGCTGGCGGTGTTCGCGGTGCTTGGCATATCGCTGCTGATTGAATCGGCGGCTGATGATATGCTCAATACGACGCCGGCGGCGGCCCAGATCGAATCGGTCACGTTCCGCGGGTATGATGAAAAAGCGGGCGACCCGGGCTATACCACGCTGCTCATCGGGGACATCGCGTTTACCGACGGGGAAACGAAGGAATTCGTCTCCCAGGCGCTGCGCGGCGCGGTGGATAAAATCAAGACAAGCACGGAGTACTCCTATTACGACTATAACCCCTATCAGGTGATCGAACCCGTGACCATCAATCTGGCCGGCGGCGGAACGATCAGGCGGACTCTTGCGTTTGAAAACGTCGACCAATTGAACGCGCTGCGCATGCAAAACGAAGCGTTTGACCAAAGCGTGCGCGAGTTCCCGCCCCTTGGCAGCGTACAGTACCTGCTCGTGGACTCCGCCTTTACGAAGGAAGAGACCCGCACGATTCTTGAATCCTACGTCGCCGAAGCGCGGGAGAACAACCTGCTCAACGGCTATTACTACCGCGAACGCGCCCTGGACATGCTGCCGGACGGCAGCTATGTAGTGCAGGGAGAGAGCCAGACGGTCACGGGCATTACCGCCGCGGGCTACGTCGGCAACCGCCGTTACAGCGATTCCTTCGCCGTCAGGCTGGACATGCCAAAAACCGTCAGCCTGGTGATGCGCACCTACAACGGGTACGCCACAAGCACGCCGCTGTCGGAGCTTAAGCAGGTCATCGAAGCGTTTGACGCGCAGTCGGCCGCGGAGAACGGCAGCCTGAGCATCGGCGTCACCGCCTTTAACTATCCGGATCCCAACGGGATGACCGTGCAGGAGTCGACCAGCTTTTACATCGGCCGTTATACGCTGTCCAGCGCATACCCGTATGATAAAACGCAGATTGAATACATGCATCTGTTCGTCGATCTCCTGTCCCGCGCCGAGATCACCGACGATCCCAACGGCCTGTTCGTCCGCCTGGACTGGAACTACTACGACTCCACGGCGGCTGACGATGCCGACGCGTGGACCCGACCGACGGTCTACCTGCGCTTTACAAACGAAACCGAAGAACAGGAATTCCTGAACCTGATGGCGGACTGGTGGACGGCGCAGCGCTCCTTCTAGGCGCGAAAACCGTCCGGCGTCCGTCGCAATAAAACCCGCCCGAGCGCTTGCGTTCGGGCGGGTTTTCGAAAGACAGGTGGGATGGAGATCATCGCGCAATCCTTACGGCGGGAAGTTGACAGCGTTTCGCCGTTATTGTATAATAACCCCCGTTGCGATGGCAATGGATGCGGCTGCCGGAGGCAACGGAAGCGTCCTTCGCTTGAGCATTCGCTTCGCAAACAAGCGTGCTTTTTGACCGGGCGAATTTGCTGCGGGCGTGGCGGAATGGCAGACGCGCTGGATTTAGGTTCCAGTGCCTACAAGGCGTAAGAGTTCAAATCTCTTCGTCCGCACCAGTCTTTGGTACCGTGGAGCGTGCGGTAGTAGCTCAGTGGTAGAGTGCCACCTTGCCAAGGTGGATGTCGCGAGTCCGAATCTCGTCTACCGCTCCACTTTTTCCCATACGGCACGGCTTGACGCGGCCGGAGCTCTTACGCGCGGGTGTAGCTCAATGGCAGAGCTCCAGCCTTCCAAGCTGGTCACGTGGGTTCGATTCCCATCACCCGCTCCAGACGTCGCCGCGGACTGCGCTCAGTTC
>JBDRTL010000198.1:0-2762 GCA_043824045.1 Bacillota bacterium | reverse complement strand
TATCCGTTTCCGTGCGCGTGAGGAGGGCGTTGATCACGCGCGAATCCCGCGTGCCGCTCTCGCGTGCGGCTTCGTGCAGGAACGTTTGGGTTTCCCGGCCCGGCGTAAAGGCCCACTGCCATTTCAGCGTCCGTTTGTCGCCGTCGGGATACACGATCGTGCCCTTGATATAGACGCAGATATCCTCCTCGTCGGCGTTCTGGTACAGCGCGACGATGAACCCGCTTGCAAAAGTAACCCGCGAAAGCTCTTCGCGGTACTGCGCGTCCATGCCGCAGGAAAGCACGGCGCGGATTTCGGATGACAGCGCACCGCTTTGCTCGATGGTCAGGCGCGCGACATAGCTGACGCGGCCTTTCCCGATGTCCTTGATATTATAGTTCGCCGATTTCTTCCCGGTGAGCGGGAAGATCCCGTCGGTCAGCGCGCGGCTGCAGCTTTCCAGTTCCTGCACTGCGGCCAGCATATCAAACGCTTCCTCCACGTCGGAGGTATTCCGCTGCGCGCTGGTTTCGGGTTTGGTTTCCTCCGCTTGGGAGGAGGCCAGAAGCGTATCCATCGGCGAAACCTGCGTGGAAAACAGCATGCGGTTTGGAAGCAGAGAGGTTTGCAAAAGGTACGCGCCGTCCCTGCGCTGCTCGGTCATCTCCAGCAGGGTTTGGTCTCCCAGCGCAAGCAGGAAGCCCATATCGGAGTCCGCACCGTTCAGATCCACCCGCGCGTCGAGCCTCGCGTGGCGCAGCACACGGTTGAGCAGATCGAGCCTCGTTTCGTCAAACGGCATCAAAGTTTCCAGATTCATACGCGCGGACATGCTCACCGCGCCCCGCCCGTCGAGCAGCGGCGCGAGGGCCGCGTCCAGCGAGGCGAGCGTTGCGGATGCGGCGGATGCGGCGGATGCGGCGGTCGATGCGCTCAGCAGCAGGCAGAGCAGGATAGCCAACCGTTTGCGTTTCATTCGTTCTCCTTTGTCAGCACGCTTCGCAGCAGCTCCTTTTGCGCCGCGGTGGACGGCGCGGTATTAAGCTGCCTGCGGATATCCGCCGCGCCGCGCAGGCCGCGGATGTAGTGCCCGATATGCGTGCGCATCTGCAGCATCGAAAGCCGCTCGCCCTTGAAGGCGACCATGCGGTCGATGTGTTCTTCGATGATCGAAAGGCGTTGTGCGTGATCGGGCGTCCGGACGGGCCTGCCCGCCAGCGCGTCCGCAATCTCGCGGAACAGCCACGGGTTTCCCATCGCGCCGCGCCCGATCAGAACGCCGTCGCAGCCCGTATCTTTCAGCGCCCGCAGCGCGCCTTCCGCCGAAGCGATATCGCCGTTGTAGAGCACGGGGATGCGCACCTGCCGCTTGATCTCCGCGACCGCCTGATGGTCCGCGCGCCCCGCAAACATCTGCTCCCGCGTCCGCCCGTGGATGCACACCCACGTAAGCCCGATGGCCTGCGCGGCCTTTGTCAGCGCAAGCGCGCTGAGGCTATGCGAATCGTAGCCAAGCCGCATCTTGACGGTGACGGGCAGCGTAGTTCCCGCCTTCACCGCCTCCATCAGCCGGATTGCCAGATCGGGGGTTTTTAAAAGCGCGCTTCCCTCGCCCGATGCCGTCACCTTGCGGGCGGGGCAGCCCATGTTGATATCGACGCCCGAAAACCGCCGCATTTCGGTCGCCCGCGCGGCCGCCTCGTGAAGCAGATTCGGGTCTTTCCCGAACAACTGGATAAAGGTGTTCGTCTCCTCCGGCGCGATGGACAGCAGGTGATGGTAGATCGGGTTATCGTCCTTTGCGCACATCCAGCCGATCGCGCTGATCATTTCGGTGCAGGCGTAGTTTGCGCCCATCCGATAGCACAGCGCGCGCGAAACGCAATCCGAAAGCCCCGCCATCGGCGCGGCGCCGATGATCAGCTTATCCATTGGCCGCCTGCGGGAATACGGACACGCGGCCGACGGTATCGCCATAGGGCAGCAGGGTCAGCTCGTAGGCGTCCCCCATGCGCAGGCCCTGCGGCGGCGAGGGGATGCGCCCGTCTTTCACCGTCCAACTCGGAACGACGCACGCGTCGATTTTAAGATTCGGCCTTCCCTCTGTCCAGACGACGGACGGCTTGGCCCGCTCGTCCAGCGCGTACTGCCACGCGGCGTCGGCCTCCGGCAGCGGCAGCGCCATGAGCATCGCGCGGTAAAAAACGCTCACGCTGCCGCGGTGCCCCGTTTTCATATACGGCTTGCAGGTCATGTTAAGCGTAATCCGGTCGCCCGTCTGAAACGTGCGCCTGACGGTATGCATCTTCCCGCATTCCACGACCTTGGGCTTTTCCCCGCCGATGATGATCCGGGCGCTGTCGGCATAGCCCGGCACGCGCAGCGTAAGCGCAAACTGCACCGGTTGCCTGGTTTCGAAGTTCAGAATGATATTGCCGTCCGGTTCGGTTTTCGCCGCGACGCGCACGGGTACGCCGTTCATCTTCGTTAAACAAACGCTGTCGTAGGGTAAAAGCATCGCAAGCTCCGCTTCGCCCTTCACCATCCACACGCTGCGGCGCACCGCGATCACCGCTCTGAGCAGCGCGCTGACGTCCGCCCTTGCGGGCGGTTCGGCCTCGCAGGTCGGCTCGTTCGCCTCGCGGTTGACGGCCTGTTTTGCATAGACGCCGTTTTTCGCGAAAATATTCGTAAGCGCGTTTTCCGTGATGCGCTCCATGCGCTCCGCCACGGCGAAGTCGCCTCCGGCGCAGAGCAGGTCGTGCAGCGCTTCGAGCGTC
>JBDRTL010000197.1:0-2077 GCA_043824045.1 Bacillota bacterium | reverse complement strand
CAGCTGGATATCTTCGAGATCAACTGGAAGCTCCGGCTGGGGAAGCTGGGCATGGTGATCGGCAGCGACGATAAGCGCGGCAAGGGCTACGGCACCCAGGCGCTTAAGCTGATGATCGGCTATGCGTTTGGCGTGCTGGGCCTGGAACGCCTGGAACTGGAAGTGTATTCCGCAAACAAGCGCGCCATCCGCTGCTACGAAAAGGCGAGGTTCGTCCACGAAGGCGTCCGCCGCCATGCCGCGATGGTCAACGGAGAGTACGCGGACGTATTCATGATGTCCGTGATCAAAGAGGATCTGGAACGGGAAACGCAATAGGAATCATACCGAACATGCCGCAAGCCCGAAACAGGTTTTCGGGCTTTTCTCTGTCAAACGCAGGCTTTTGCGCGGGAAGCGGCGCGTGCCGGAGCTTTTCATTCCGCGGGCCGCCGCGGCATTGACTTTCCCATACTCTTTCGATACAATATCTCTCTGTGATGGTCAGGTAAACGCTGATCAAAGCCCCCGCACTCTGCCGGTTGCTTTTTCGCCAGCTTGCGCCTGTACGCTTGCCCACTCGGTTTTATGGTCGCACGGTTCCCTTATTCGGTCACTGTGCTCTGTAAAACCTCCCATCCTCGGTTTGCTTTCGGCTCCGCCGAAGCCGCCGCAAGCGGCACGCTCTCCTTGGATGCCCGACGTAGCTCTGCTACTACTTCGGCTTCCGCAAGCTCAATCTGGTAAAAAAATCAACTCGGCAGCGCACAGGTTCTTTTATCATCATTTACCTGGCAAGGAGGGTACGACATGGGCAAGATCGTGGCAAAGTTCGGCGGCAGTTCGCTTTCCGACGCGGGGCAGTTTCGAAAAGTACGGGACATCCTCATGATGGATAAACGGCGAATGTACGTCGTGCCCAGCGCGCCCGGGAAACGGCATGCCGGGGACGAGAAAGTCACCGATATGCTCTATTGCGCCCACCGCCTGCACTGCGCCGGGGGAGACTGCGGCGACGTTTTCGGCCGCATTCAGGAGCGGTATATGGCCATCGCCTGTGATCTGCGCCTCGATATCGACCTGGGCGCGGAGTTTGCCCGCATCCGGCAGGATGTATTAAGCGGGCAGAACTGCGATTACTGCGCCAGCCGCGGCGAGTATTTAAACGGGCTTTTGCTCAGCAGATACCTGGGCTTCCCGTTCATCGACCCCAGGGACGCGATCTTTTTCTTTCCCAACGGGGCGTTTGATTCCGAGCGCACCAACCAGGTGCTGGGCGACATGCTGCGCAAGGCGGAAAACGCCGTGATTCCCGGTTTCTACGGCTCGATGCCGGACGGCTCCATCCGCACCTTTCCCAGGGGCGGCAGCGATATCACAGGCGCGATCGTCGCCCGCGCGGCGGACGCCGAGTGCTATGAAAACTGGACGGACGTATCGGGTTTTTTGATGGCGGACCCCCGCATCGTGCCCGGCGCGAAAGTGATCCATTCCATTACATATCAGGAGCTCCGCGAGCTTGCCTATATGGGCGCGACCGTGCTGCACGAGGAAAGCGTGTTTCCCGTCCAGCGCGCGGGCATCCCCACCAATATCCGCAACACCAACCAGCCTGGCGATATCGGCACCATGATCACCCACATGCCCGAGGCGGCGCGCAGCGAGCACGTGATTACGGGCATCGCGGGGCGTGTCGGCTTTTCCGTTATCTCAGTGGAAAAGGCGATGATGAACGTCGAGCGCGGCTTCGGCCGCAAGATCCTGCATGCCATCGAGGACGCGGGGCTGAACTTTGAGCATATGCCCACGGGCATCGATTCGCTGTGCGTGGTGCTGGAAACCGCGCAGCTGGAGCCCGTAAAGGACAAGGTGATGTCCCGCATTATGGAGCTGGCCAATCCGGACAGCACTCAGGTGCAGGACGGCCTGGGCCTGATCACCACGGTCGGCCGCGGCATGGTGCACAATCCCGGCACGGCGGCACGGCTGTTTTCGGCGCTTAGCCGCGCGAAGGTGAACGTGCGCATGATCGATCAGGGCTCGGGTGAATTGAGCATTCTGGTCGGCGTGGACGCGAGCGATTTCAAACCCGCGATTC
>JBDRTL010000196.1:0-2782 GCA_043824045.1 Bacillota bacterium | reverse complement strand
AGCAAGCTGCCCCAGCCCCACCGTCGCCATCGTGGGGAGCAGGGGCAGCTGCAGTACGAAATGCAGCAAAAGCCCGATGACCACGGCGTTTGTCAGCACGGGCGGGATCGCCGCAAGCCAGATATTTCTGCGCAGCCCGTAAGTAAGCAAAGCCGCGACAAGCGTCGCCAGCGTGCCGAACACCACGTCCCAGACGCCGTAGCCGCCGATCAGGTTGCTGATCAAGCAGCCCACCGCAAGCCCGGGGATCGCCTGCGGGAACAGCACCGGCAGCAGCGTGAACGCTTCGGCAATCCGAAACTGCACCGCGCCGTAGCTGATGGGGGCAAAAACCACCGTGAGCGCGGCGTACAGCGCGGCGATCACGGCGGCGACGGTCAGGTCCCTGATGGTAAAGTGAGAGAATTTTTTCATTGGGATCTCCTCCAATTATTGATTGGCGCAGCGGCCAGATATGATGACCATTCCATGGTTCCAGGGTTGTGTGCAAAGAATTTAAGAAATGATTTTGTCCTCTCGTATCCATGCTGTCCATTCCGCTTCGTCTACCCCTACCGTTACCTTCTGCCCGTTTCGGACGATGGGGCTTACAAGCGCCATGGGGTCGTTCTGGAGCTCGGAGAGGATGAGGGTATCGTCGCTCATGTGGGCGACGGGGCGCTCCAGCGCCTTTATGCCGCGCCGCTCCACCAGCGCCCGGGCGCTGCCCGCGGCCTTCATAAACAGCGTAAGCTCCCGCAGGCCCGGCTTTTGCTTTTTCATGTCCACATACTGCACCGGAATTTTGCGCTCCTTGAAAAACCGCTCGGCCTTGAGGACGTCGGGGTTTGCTTTGGCGGCATAAATCTGGATGTTCATACGCTCTTCTTTTTAAGTGTCGGCCGCACGTCGCCGCCGATAAATTTAAGCAGCTTGCAGCGGCTTTCGTCCAGAAGCCGCGAGGCGATACGCTCGGTGTAGCGCGCTTTGAGCTCGGGGATGGTCAGGTTGGTGGAGATGACGGTGTGCTTTTTGCGGTTCTGCCGCTCGTTTAAAAGGTTGAACAGCTGGGTCACGGTGATGTTTTCCATCAGCGGCTCGGTGCCCAGGTCGTCGATCAACAGCACCGGCACGCCGATCAGCTGGTCCAGCATGTTTGCGTTGTTTTCAAAATACGACCTGCGCATGATCTCCAGCAGTTTGAACGCGCTGATATAGTCCACGGTGTGCCCGCGCGCGGTAATCCGGTGGGCGATGGCGTGCATCAGGTAGGTTTTCCCAAGCCCGCTCTGCCCCGTGAACAGCAGATCGCTGCATTCCGTATCGGGGTACGCGTCGGCGTACTTTTCGCACACGTCGCGGTTGCGCAGCATTGTCTGCCGCTGGCTAAAAGGTGCGGGTGAATCCTTGGAAAAGGTATCGGGATCAAATTCTTCGAAGGTGTGGTCGCCATTAAGCCCCAGTTCCGTAAGCATCCGGCGGTTGAGCTCCGTTTCAAAACATTCGCACATGCGGCGGGACGGATCAAACACATACCCCTCGTCGCGGCAGAGCGGACAGGTATAGATGGGGTTAAGCGCGTCGGCGGGAAGCCCGCTTTGCCTGAGCAGCGCGCTGATTTTATCATTGAGCGCGTGCAGGGCGCCTGACATGCCCGCGTTGGCGGCGTCGTTTCGCTGCTCGGGATAGAATGCGTTGCGGATGCCGCCCATCATCAGGGTGCGGCGGCTGTCGATCATCTCCCGCAGGCCTTTGCACTTTTGGCAGACCGCGTCCACGCGCTCGTCATAGGCGATGAGGTTTCGGTCGCGGCGCGCCGCGTACTCCTCCTGCAGCGTGAGAATCATCCGGTCACGCGTCATACTTCATCATCTCCTCGATTTCTTCAGGCGTAAAGCCTTCATAATCGGCAGGATTGTATTCCCGCTGCGTATACTGCTGCTCGATCACGGTTTTGCCGCGTTTGTGCTGGGGCTGGCTCCGGGATTCCCTGGCGTGCTCCTCGTGCGCCGTACGCACGGCCTCCACCGTCCGCACGCCTTTTTTGTGGAAACTCTCGAGCACCTTGTTCATAAACGCCACCGGCGAGGTTTTGCCGCGCGCATACCCGGCAACTTCCAAAAGCACTTCGTCGGAAAACGCCCAATCCTCGCGCCATTTCGATAGAAGCTCCCGGTCGGCGGGCGAGGGGGCGAGCTCCGCGCCCATGACTGTGAAGAGCTGCTGCAAAAACGCGTTCTGCTTTTTAACCAGCGTCAGGTACTGCTTCACATCGTCCACGGTTTGCAGGCCCTTTTGGTGCCACTTGTCCACCAGCTCTTCCAGCTTCTCCAGCGACTGGTTTTTCCTGGAGCGGCTGATCTCCCGCGCCGCGAGCACGATGGCCTCGTGGCCGACCTTTGCGTGCATCTGCCGGTAGCTTTCTTTCATCGCGGGATGGTTTGCGCCGATCTGCAAACCTGCCGCCATAAGCACCTCGCGGATCTCCGCGCTCTCTTCCTTTTCGCAGCTTAACTGCTTTTCCAGCTGCGCCGCCGAGGTTTCGCTGCGGCCGGAGCGCTCGTGAATGCCTCGCAGGATCGAATCGAGGTATTTAAAGCTCGGATCGCCGCCCGTCATCTCGGCGCACGCCTTTTCGATGGCCTTGGGCGCGAACTTCCACTCCTGCGTCCATTTCAGAAATAAATCGATTTCATCCAGCGTAGGTTCACGGAATTTGGAGTTTTGGCGCAGCACCTTGCGCGTGCCGTCCCACGCGGCCTGGCTGCGGGCGAAGACCTGCTCCGCGTCCTCCAGCGTTACG
>JBDRTL010000195.1:0-4740 GCA_043824045.1 Bacillota bacterium | reverse complement strand
CCCCCGCAGCCTTCGCAGGAGCCGGCGCACCCGCCCTCGGGTTCGCCGTTGACGATACGGGAAATGACGCCGTTCACCTGCCGCATCATATCCGTGTACGCGCCGCTGGTATCGCGCATGGCGTTGATCATGGGGTGCGCGGCGATCGCGTCTTCCGTTTCTTTCACGGCTTCGCCGGCTTTCGCCATCGCGTCGTGGTCAAGGGGTTTTTTGGCGAGTTCTTTTTGAAACGCGTCCTTGCGATTCGTATAGGATTGGATCAGCTGCTGCGCGCCGTCGTCGTCGATCACGGCCTGCTCCGCAAGGCGCATGGAAATGTATTCCCGGCTATCAAGGATAGCTTCTCCCAATAATTCTGCCTGCAACAGTACTTTGTCCATCGTCAAGTCTCTCTTTCTCCCCGCAGCGTATTCACCGCCGCCGATGTGATCCTTACCCTAATTAGTTTACCGATATCCCGTTCATCTCCTGCAAAGGTCACGGTGATATTTCGCCTTCCCTTGCCGGAAACCATGGTTTTCGCCCGCTTGCTGAGGCCTTCCGCGAGCACCTCTTCCGTGGCGCCGATCATTTGGCTGTGCATGGTTTCGGTGCTCTGCTCCACGGCGCGGATCAGGCGCTTGATGCGCTCGGAGGATACGTCCGCGGGGATCTGCCCCGCCATCTTCGCGGCCGCCGTGCCGGGGCGCGGGCTGTAGATAAAGGTAAACGCCGCGTCGAACCCGATTTCCTCCACCAGCGAAACGCTTTTTAGAAATTGCTCCTCTGTTTCGCCCGGAAAGCCGACGATGAAGTCGGTGGTGATGCCGATGTTTGGCACGGCCTGCCGAAGCGCCCGCACACGCTCGATATACCGCTCGCGGCTATAGCCGCGGTTCATGGCTTTCAGGATTTCATTGCTGCCGCTTTGCACGGGAAGGTGCAGGTGGTTGCAGATGTGACTGCCGTTTGCCATCACGTCGATCAGATCGTCCGATAAATCCTTGGGGTGCGACGTCATAAACCGGATGCGCGGAATGCCAACCCCGTTCAGTTCTTTTAGTAGCCTGGGAAAATCTCTGCCGCTGCCGTAGCTGTTCACATTCTGCCCAAGCAGCATGATCTCCTGAACGCCGCTTTTCTGCAGCGTTTCCGCTTCCGCAAGGATATCCGCCATCCGGCGGCTGCGCTCCCGCCCGCGCACATAGGGCACCACACAGTAGGTGCAGAAGTTGTCGCACCCGTACATGATGGTGACGTACGCCTTGTGGCCGCTCTGCCGCTTTACGGGCAGCCCTTCGGCGATCAGGCTTTCTTCGGGGCTGACGGAAATCACACGCCGCTTGCTGCGCACCAAATCCGAAAGCATCGACGGAAGCCGGTATAGATTATGTGTCCCAAAAGCCAGATCGATAAACGGATATTGTTTGAAAATTTGATCCGCCATATGCGGCTGCTGGATCATGCACCCGCAGACGGCGATGATCAGGTCCGGTTTTTCACTTTTCAGCTGCTTTAACCAGATGATGTTGCCAAGCGCCCGGCGCTCGGCATTTTCGCGCACGCAGCAGGTGTTGAAAATCACCAAATCCGCCTGCCTGCGGTTCCCCGCCTCCCGCATGCCCATCCGCGAAAACATGCCCGACAGGACTTCTGAATCATGCTCGTTCATCTGGCAGCCGTAGGTGACGATATGGTAGCTCCGCGGGCGGCCCTCCATAGCGCAAAACGCCGCCATGGCTGTGGTTTGCTCGTCCATCTCCCGCGGGGAGAGAAAAATTGGTTCCTTACGCAAGCGTTTTATTCCCTTTCCGTTTGTACCCCGTGCCGCCGCAAACGTCGCAGGGCTCCCTAAGCATATCGCGCAGGCTCAGCCCCATGCGCTTGCGGGTCATCTCGAGGATACCGAGGCTCGTAAAGCCGTGGATCACCGTTTTCTGGCGTTCCCGGGTCAGGCAGGTCTGCAGCGCGGCGGACACCTGCGCGCGCCGCTCGTCGCTATCCATATCCACGAAATCGATCAGGATGATCCCCGACAGGTTGCGAAGCCTGATCTGCGCGGCGATCTCCGCGCAGGTGGAGAGGTTCAGCTGGTACGCCGTTTCCTCCCCATCCGCGAAAGAGCCGGAGTTGATATCGATCGTCGTGAGCGCTTCCCGTTCGTCGATTACAAGCGCCCCGCCGTTTTTGAGCGGCACATGGCGCGAAAGCGCCGTGCGCACCTGCGCGTCGACCGTATGCCTGGCCCACAGGGCGTCCATCGCTTCGTTGCCGATCTGCTCCCACAAAAGCCCCCCGGGCGCGGCGGGCATGCGGTTGACCCGGTCGTTGCAGGTGATCTTCAAATCATAGCGCGGCGCGTAATCCCGCACGAGGACGGACAGCATCGAATCCTCCCGGTACAGAAGCTCCGGCGCTTTGGCATGCGCGGCTTTTTCCTGAATGGCCGTCCAGCGCGACCTGAGGGTCTTGAGTTCATCCCGCAGCGCGCCTTCGCTCTGGGTTGCCGCGGTATTGCGCAAAATGATGCCGAACTCCCCGTTCGTCAGCGTTTTTCCAAGTGCCGCAAGGCTTTCCCGCAGCTTCTCGTCCGTCACGCGTTCGGACACGCCGACGTGACGGTTGCGCGGCATGAAGATCACGTACTGCCCCGGCAGCGCGATGTCGCGGGAAAGAAACGCGCCTTTCTCGCCCTTAGCGTCCTTCTTCACCTGCACGATCAGCTCCGCGCCCGCGGCGATCTGCCTGTCCTGCGCCGTTGACTCAAAGCTCTCCATTTCCTTCACCGGCAGGAAGCCCGCGCGCGGCTGCCCGATCTTCACAAACGCGGCCTCGAGCCCCTTCATCACGCGGTCCACCCTGCCCAGAAACACGGCGTTGACGAACGAATCCTCCTGCTCGGTTTCCTGATAGAATTCAACGATCCGGTTGTTTTCCTCCACGGCGATCCTCTGCCCGTGGCGGTCCGCCTTGACCAGCATATGCAAATTTTCATTCATGGGCGATCTCCTCCAATGGTACCAGGTCCCCTTGTGCGTCTCTTGCCAGGATCGCCTCGCGGATCACGGTATAGCCGCAGGGTTCTTTGCCGGCAATGTCAAACAGGGCCTGCATCAGCACGGCAGGCTTTAAAGACCCGCTCTGCAGGTTTAAAGCGGTAAAGCGGACGGCGGTTTCGCCGGTCGTCAGCTTTTCAATAAACGGGAGGATGTTCGCCATCGCTTCTCCTGACTTGGTTTTGCGCATGGCGATATATTCATCCATCAAAAGCAGCCGCCTGACGGCGTCCGCAAGTTCCGCCGGGTCGGTTTCCGTTTCGATACGGTAACGGCTGCCAGCCGCGAGCCCCATCAGCGTGGGGAACGAATCGCCGATCGCCCGAGCGCCAACGACCGGCAGGCCGCCGGGCATCACTTTTTGCAGCGCGGCGGCAAAGGCGGTTTCGTCCATCGCCGCGTCCATCTGCACGTCCATGATCTCCCGCTCCCCGGTTACGCCTACGCTAAGCGGCGAGGCGAAGCTGAGCTTGATATGCGGATTGTATCCCCGGCTGTATTTGATCGGCAAGCCGCTCCTGCGCAAAGCGCGCTGCATGGTGCGCATCAAATCCAGATGGCCAATGTGCCGCAGCGGGTATGCTTTTGTAAAAACGACCATCATTCGCATCCCTTGCACAGCCCTTTCACACGCTGCAGCCCGCAGCCGTTGCAGTGTTCCCGGCAGTCCGGGGTGACCTCCGCGCGCATGGCGCGTTCCCATTCGTTCAGCAGATAAGCCTTGTCGATCCCGATGTCGATGAAATCCCACGGCAGGATTTCGTCCGTGCCGCGCGCGCGGTTGGCGTAAAACGCCGGATCGACGCCCGTATCGTGAAACGCCTGCAGCCACAGATCGTAGCGGTGCTGCTCGCTCCATCCGTCCAGCCTGCAGCCAAGCTCGTACGCGCGGTAGAGCACATCGGCCATCCTGCGGTCGCCCAGCGCGAAGCAGGCTTCCAGGCGGCTGGTCAGTGAATCGTGCCAGTTGTAATGCACGCCGCGGATGTTGAGCATATGGCGGAGCGCCTGCTGCTTTTCGCGGATGATTTCCGGCGCGTCCTGCGCGCACCACTGAAACGGCGTGAAGGGCTTTGGCACGAACACCGAGGCGCTGACCGTGATTTTCAGCCCCTTCGCCCGCCGCTGCTTGGGCACGGCGTAGTACGTATCGACGGCGGCCTTGGAAAGCTTGGCAATGCCTTCCAAATCCTCCATGGTTTCGGTTGGCAGCCCGGTCATGAAGTACAGCTTCACGCTGTTCCATCCGTTTTCAAAGGCGTCTTTCAGCTTTTCGGTCAAATCTTCCTGCGTAACCCCTTTGTTGATTACGTCGCGAAGCCTTTGCGTGCCCGCTTCCGGCGCGAAGGTGAGGCTGGATTTGCGCTCGTTTTTGGTGATGTTGAGCGAATCCTTGAGCACGCTGTCGATCCGAAGCGACGGCAGGGACAGGCTTACATGCCGGTCTTTGAACTGCTCCGAAAGCCTTTGGCAAAGCTCCTGCAGGCAGGAATAATCGCCCGAGGACAGCGAGGACAGCGAAATCTCCTCGTATCCGGTACTGTTCACAGATTCTTGCGCCTGCCTGAGCAGCGTTTCCACGCTGCGCTCGCGCACGGGGCGGTAGAACATCCCCGCGTGGCAGAACCGGCAGCCCCGCGTGCAGCCGCGCATGATCTCCAAAACGATGCGGTCGTGTATCACCTGCGTATACGGCCCGGGCGGC
>JBDRTL010000194.1:0-2474 GCA_043824045.1 Bacillota bacterium | reverse complement strand
TCGGGGCGCACCACCTGGCACAGCCCCGAATACGGCGTGGAAAACTCCTCGTACTGGTGGGTTTTGGTGTTTTCGAAGTTGTACGCGCCGCCGAAATAATCTTCCGTGCCCGTGCCGCAGATGGTGGGGAACTCTTTGTCGCCGTCGATAAAAAACTTGATCTCGCCCTCGCCCCACCAGCCGCAGTTGTTCACGCCCCAGGCCATGTACGTGCCCGCGAAGTGCCCGCGGCCCGCGACGTTGTCAAGGATTGTGTACGTTTCTTTGTACGGCAGGGGGTTCTGCCGCCTGAACTGCGCGCAGAAGTAGAGCGCTTCAGGCGGCAGGGCATAAAGCGAGTAGTTGATCTGGTAGTATAGAATGCAGCGCTCCTCGCTGCGGTTTTCAAACGTGATGCGCGCGCAGGTTTTGAACGGCATCGGCCAGTAGCAGTTGAACCCGTTGTGCGGATTGACGCACACGGGCAGCGAGCGCACGGGGGTATACTCGTTCCAGCCGCTCAGGAAGAAATCGCCCACGGGGCATTCCACGGCGGGAGTGTCGCTGCCGTCCCAGTAAAAGCGGAGGATGCCGTTTCGCCACGGGCGGCTTACGGTCAGCCAGATCTGCCCGATGCTCCCCTCGCCGGTCACATCCATCAGCGCGGCGGTTTCCCCGGCGGGGATTCGCACATAGGGGTTGACCTTCCAGCCGCGGCCCAGATCGCGCGCCGCGTGGCCGGATACGCCTTTGGCAAGCTCCGCCATGCCGCCCATGCCCTTGCCGCCCGTCGGGTTTTCCGCGCAGACGGAGAAAGACCGCGCGTCGCGCCTAAGCGCGATGCCGCCCAGGGGGTTGCATAACAGGAAATTGTTCATCACCATGACCTCCGTCTCTCTCGTTGGGCCGCTTGTGATATGATAAGGCTGTTCCTTCTATGTAACTGCAGTATAGCACAGCCGCGGCGGGAAAAAAGAGTGAAGATAAGAAACTGTTTGCGATCGTAGATTAGTTGTCTTTTGCACAAATCCGCGCCCTGCTACAATGAAACCACAGGAAATACGACATGCCGGGAGGGACCTATAATGATTGCCAAACAAGGCGTCGCGCAGACCAAGCTGAAGCTCTGGCGTTTTCTGGATACTCTGGAAAAACGCCTGTTCATCTCCGCGGCGGCGGTGGACGTCCGCTTTTTTCAATCCGCGGAGACGCTGCACCGGATCCCGGACGACTCGCTGTTCGGCCCGCTGCCAGAAAGCGGCCGCTGGGGCGGCGAGGGCGCGTACGGGTGGTTCAAGGGTTCGTTTACCGTGCCTAAAACGCTGGACAAAAAGGCGCTGTACCTGTACCCCAAAACCAGGTTTTACGAGGCGATGCTCTGGCTTAACGGCGAACCGCACGGAATCTACACGACCAAAGAACTGCCCAACATGACGGGCCGCCACGATACGGGCCTGATCACGCCGCGCGCCAAGGCGGGCGAAACGCTGGAACTGGCTTTGGAGTGCTACGCCTTCCACGACATGCCCGGCACCATGCCCTTTGAGGAAAAGAGCCTGCCCGACTACACGTACCCGATCGGCCCGCTGGACGTGTGCACGCGGGACGACGGGCTGGCGGCCTTCCTGTACGACCTGCAGACGCTCCTGGAGCTTGCCGACGCGCTGCCGGAAACCTCGTTTCGCCGCGCGGAGGTGGAAAACGCGCTGTACGGCGCACACCTTTTGCTCCTGTACGATCCCGCCGCCTGTTCCGCGGAAGAGTTCCGCGCCGCGATCCGGGCCGCGCAGCCGCTGCTCCAAGACCAGCTCCAAAAGAAAAACGCCGGAACCACCGCCTTCGTTGGACTCACAGGGCACAGCCATATGGACACGGCGTGGCTGTGGCCGATCCGGGAAACCAAGAAGAAGTGCGCCCGCACCTATGCCAACCAGCTGACCCTGATGGCGCAGTACCCCGAGTACCGCTTCATCCAGTCCTCCGCCTACCACGCCGACATCATCCGCCGCCACTATCCCGGGCTGTTCCGGCGCATCGCCGAAGCCGTGCGCGAAGGCCGCTGGGAGCCCAACGGCGGCGTGTGGGTGGAGTGCGACTGCAACCTGACGGGCGGGGAGTACATGGTGCGACAGTTTCTATGGGGGCAGCGGTTCACGCGCGAGCATTTCGGCTACACATCGGACTGCTTCTGGCTGCCGGACACGTTCGGCTATTCCTTCGCCCTGCCGCAGATCATCAAGGGCTGCGGGGTGGAATACTTCCTCACCACCAAGATGGACTGGAACGACACCACGCGTTTCCCGTACACCTCCTTCCTCTGGCAGGGGCTGGACGGCACGCAGGTGCTCACGCACTTAAACCGCATCGAGCAGGGGCCGTCGCCCAAGTGGCTGGAGCGGCTGACCACGGGCGAGGAGAAGATCAGGGAACCGCAGGTGTCCAACATGCGCCTGCACTCCTACGGCTCCGGGGACGGCGGCGGCGGGCCGCGCGAG
>JBDRTL010000193.1:0-2460 GCA_043824045.1 Bacillota bacterium | reverse complement strand
CGCCCACGGTACCCAGTTCCGCCTCGGTGCTGATGCAACGCGCGCGGTTATACGCCGCCACCTGCGCCGTCAGGCGGATGTTCTCCGCCATGGGCAGCCTGGAGCCGTCAAACATCACGGACTTGTAGCCGCGCTCCGCCGCGCGATTGCACAGCGCCACGCTGTCGCCGTGATCCAGATGGATGACCGCCGTGATGCCCGCTTCCTCGATCATCGCGCCTAGCATTGCTGCAAACAGACCCAGGCTTGCATATTTCACGGTGGAGGGCGTGGTTTGCATGATCACCGGCGCGCGCAGTGCCGCCGCGGCGGCTACCACGCCCTGCGCCATTTCCATATTTTCCACGTTGAACGCGCCCACGGCATAACCGCCCGCCTGTGCGCGCGCCAGCATTTCCAGCGTATTGATCGCTCTCATACGTTTCTTTCGCCTGCTGCGGTCATACCGTCATCTTGCACAGCAGCATCTTCTGGCGCAGGTAGTCGCGCAGCGCATCCTGCACAACCAGCTGCAGATCGAAGAAGTCCGGCCTGCCCTCGGCGCAGTACTTCTGCATCGTCTGGTAGTAGAGATAGAAGTACTCGGTACCCACGTTAAACTTGTTGATGCCCTCGCGGAAGACAATGTCCAGCTGGTCGCCTGGGATGCCGCTGCCACCGTGCAGCACCAGCGGGATATCCGTGGCCGCGTTGATGGCCTTCAGGCGCCCGATATCCAGCTTAGGGATCTCCTTATAAAAGCCGTGCGCGCTGCCAATGGCAACTGCCACCGAGCTGCAGCCGCTCTCCTCGCAAAACTTGGCGGCCACTTCCGGTTTGGTGTACAGGTCTTCATCCGCCTGATCGCGCATGTTGTCGGCAAAACCCACACGGCCCAGCTCGGCTTCCACCGCCGCGCCAAGCGCCTTGGCTACGCGCACCACCTCGCGCGTTTTCTTTATATTTTCCTCCACCGGCAGCATGGAGCCATCGAACATCACCGAGTCAAACCCATCGCGGATGGCGGCTACAATGTAGTCAAAGTTAGTGCAGTGGTCCAGATGGATGCCCACGGGAACCTTGACATCCTTGGAAAGGGATTTTACCGTTTCAGCGAAAATATACGGGTTGGTCCAGTATTTATCGGCTGCGTGCTCCGGGTAGAGCATGCAGATCACAGGTTTTCTCAGCTCTTCAGCCACTTCCACCACACACTTGATGGTGCTGAAATCCGTGCAGTTAAACGCCAGAACCGAAGTCTTGGCGACGTCCGCCATTTTAAGGATGGTGCTTGCCTTCTCGATAGCCATTCTGTGGTTCCTCCTACCGTTCTTTCGTGTTTTGTTCCGCCCATTGGTATAGCCCTTCGAAGATGATTGATACCGATACGGCGCCTGGGTCGGGTATGCCCAGGCTCTTCAGCCGGAAGTTTTTACTGCGCCCGGTGACCGAAACCATGTCTTTGGTGTTTTCCACCCCGGCAAGCGCTCCCTGATACCCGGCCTTGAGGATCTCCCGCAGGTCGCCGGTTTCGGAAAGCTTTCCCTTCATACCCTCGATGGCGGGGTAGAGAGCGTCCAGCATGGTTTTGGAGCCAAGACACGAGCGCCCGCGTTTCACAATACCGTAAAAACCAGCCTCCAGGTACAAGACCAGCTCCTGCGCCGTCAAAGCCTCTTTGCCGCACACCTGCTCAAGCCCGCTGGTAAACAGCGTGCCGAAGATGACGCCTGACGCGCCGCCCATCACGCGAATAAGCGTGACGCCAGCCAATTTCAAAAGCTCGCCCATATCGCGCGGCTCTGTGGCTGAAAGGGCCTCCATCAGTGCGGAGAAGCCCGTTTTCATGCCGATGCCATGGTCTCCGTCGCCGATCAGGCAATCCAGCTCGGTTAGCCTGGCTTCGTTGTCAACGATCAATGCTGCAACTCGTATCAGCGCGTCCCGCAGCTGACCCGAGGTCAATTCATTCATTTCTCACTCGTTCCTTCTTCGGCATACACAAGATGCGTGCGGTTTTTTAGCCACCTGTAGGATACGTCGCCGTGGCGCGAGTCGGTAATCAGGTAATCCACATCCGCATCCACCCTCGCGAAATACATGCGCCCAAACTTGGTATAATCGGCCAGTATAAAGGAGTTGCGCGCTGATTTGATCATCAGGCTTTTCAGCTCCGCGTCCACGGGCCGCGGGGTGGAGTAGCCGAACGATTCCTCAATCCCGTTGATGCCGATGAAGCACTTGTCGGCACGGATATGCTTGATCATCTGGTTGGCGATGTAGCCCTCCACCGTGCCGTGTGTGTAGTTGTACTCCCCGCCGATCAGGATCACGTTGCATTCCTTGCACTCGCTCAGGATATTGACGTTCATGGGCGAGGTGGTCACGATGATCAGGTTTTTACGGTCGCCCTGCGCGATCAGCCGGATCAGCTCCATCACGGTGGAAGAGCTGTCGGTAATGATCGTATCATCGTCGCGG
>JBDRTL010000192.1:0-7746 GCA_043824045.1 Bacillota bacterium | reverse complement strand
GGGGGGGTACGATATCGCGGACTGCATATCGTTCGTGGCGGCTTTTTCTATTGCATAGAAACGCCGTCTATCACGGATTCCGTCTTCGAAAAACATATGTGCGAAGCGGTTGTTCCGCCTTAAATTCTCAATGTTGAAATAAACTAAAAAATGCAGTATGCTGGTGTCAGAATTTCGTGGCTTGTGTTGCCGCGCGTCTGAGCAGAGAGGAAGAACGAGAGTGAGGTACCGCGCACTTTTCATATGCGCCGTCACGGCGATGATCTGCGCCGTGCTGCTTGCGGCCTGCACCAATACGCAGCAGTCCGCGGAGCAGCCAGGCGAGGCCGGCGTGCTTTTGGGGTTTTCGCAGCTTGGTTCGGAAAGCGGATGGCGGCTGGGGAACACCAAGGACGTGCAGGAGGCCGCGCAGCGCGCCGGCGTGCAGCTGATGTTTGAAAACGCCGAACAGAAGCAGGAAAACCAGATCAAGGCCATCCGCTCGTTCATCGCCTATCAGGTGGACGTGATCGCCTTTGCGCCCAACGTCGAGGACGGCTGGGACAACGTGCTGATGGAGGCGAAAGCCGCAGGTATCCCTGTGCTGGTGACCGACCGCCGCATCGTCACCGCGGACGAAAGCCTGTACGCGGGCTTTGTCGGCTCGGATTTCCTAGCGGAGGGGCTGCGGGCCGGAAGGTTCCTGCTGGAGAAGATGAAGGACGCGGAGCATGTGAATATCGTGGAAATCTCGGGAACGATCGATTCCACGCCCATGCGGCAGCGCGCGTCCGGCTTTCGCAGCGTCCTGGAGGGCAACGACCGGTTTGAGATCATCGAAAGCATCTCGGGCGATTTCCTCCGTTCCATGGGCAAGGAATGCATGCAGGGGCTGCTCGCCCGCCACGGCGATATCGACGTACTGTATTCCCACAACGATGAGATGACCTTCGGCGCGATCGAAGCCATCGAAGAAGCGGGGCTTGTACCGGGCAAGGATATCGTGATCATCACGGTGGACGGCGAACAGGAAGCCATCGATTTGCTCAAGGAAGGCAAAATCAACTGCGTGGTGGAGTGTACCCCGCTGATCGGCGACGTGATCATGGAATTAAGCAAAAAGCTGGCGGCAGGCGAGCCCATCCCGCGGGATACCTATTCTGTCGAACACGTTTTTTCCGAGTTTGACGATGATCTGGATTCGCTGCCGCCGAGAGGGTATTGATCGATGATTTCGATTTTTCACAAAGTATTTGCGCGCCTGCGGATCGGAAACAGCCTGGCCGACCGGATGCGGTTCAGCTTTATCGTGATCATGGTGCTGATGCTGATTCCGGCGGTCGCAAGCATTTTCATGATGAACAACTACGCCAACAGCTACCACCAGGCCATCATGCAGGTGGACCGCGTCGCGTCCCTCCGGCCGCTGGTCAACTCCGATATCCCCGACGAGATGTGGAGCATCGTGGCCGGACGGACCGATTTTTTGGATGGGCGGCAGTACGAACTGCTGGATGAAGTCAACCAAACGATCGAATCCCTGACCAAAACGGCCACGGGCGGAGGCTCGGTGGAATTGACCGTCGCGCGGCGCACCATGGATACGCTGAAAACCTATATCGACCGCATGGGCGAGCAGATCGCGGGCGGCGCTTTGGTATCGGAGAACCAGGCGCTGCTGGAAGAGGTGCGCAGCGTTTCGTCCCTCGTGGGCGATATGCTGCAGAAGTACATCACCGTGGAGATCAGCGCCGCCACGCAAACCAGTCAATTGCTGCAGCAGCGCCTTTCGCTGATCATGTGGCTGATGGCGATCCTGCTGGCGTTTACCATCGCGTTCGCGGTGCTGGCGCAGCGTTCGCTTTCGCATGCCGTCCGCATGCCGATTTCGGAACTGGAGCGGATGGCCGCCTCGATTGCCGAAGGCAATCTGCAGGCGCGCGTGGAAAACCCAAACGTCGCCGAACTCCAAGGGCTGACCGAAAGCCTGAACATCATGGCGGGGAAGCTGCAGCAGCTGATCGACGAAAACCGCCGCGAGCAGGAAAACTTAAAGCGCGCGGAGCTGCGAACCCTGCAGGCGCAGATTACGCCGCACTTTTTGTACAACACGCTGGACGCCATCGTGTGGCTGGCGGAGGCCGGGCGCACGGAGGAGGTCATCCACGTGACGGAGGCGATGTCAGACTTCTTCCGTATCTCGCTTTCGCAGGGGCGGGACTGGATTCCGCTGGCCGACGAGGTGAAGCACCTGCAGGGGTATCTGACCATCCAGAAGATCCGCTACCGCGACATTCTGGATTACGAGATCGATATCCCGCAGGAGCTCTACAAAAAAGAGATTTTAAAGCTGCTGATACAGCCGCTGGTGGAAAACGCGATCTATCACGGCATCAAGCACCGCCGCGGGAAAGGCTGGGTGCGGATTATCGGGCGGGAGAAGGACGGCCGGATGGAACTGTCCGTTACCGACAACGGCGCGGGCATGACGCCCGAACGCTTAAAGCAGGTGCGCGACAGCCTGGCGTCGGACGCGCCCAATCCCGTGGAGCACCCGTTCTTCGGGCTGGTCAACGTCAACAAGCGCATCCAGCTTTACTACAACCAGCAAAAAGGCCTGCAGATCGAAAGCGACGAAAACGGGACGACGGTCAGGCTGAGCGTACCTTTTGGGAGGAACGGCAATGATCAAGGTGTTTCTGGCTGACGATGAAATCGTCGTTCGGGAAGGCATCCGCAATAACTTTCCGTGGGAGGAAACGGATTTCTTGCTCGCGGGCGAGGCTCCGGACGGTGAAATGGCGCTGTCGATGCTGCAGGATATCAAACCCGATATCCTGATCACCGACATCCGCATGCCGTTTATGGACGGGCTGGAGCTTTGCCGCGCGCTGAGCGCGACCATGCCGTGGATGTACATCATCATCATCTCGGGGCATGATGATTTTACCTACGCCAAAGAGGCCATCTCCATCGGCGTGAAGGAATACCTGCTAAAACCCGTCAGCGTGCAGGAACTCAAGGCGGTGCTCAACCGCATCGGCGAGGATATCCGCGCGGAAAGGCAGCAGCAGGCAAATCTGCGCATGTACCGCGACCAGTTGGCGTCCTCCAGCGAGCTTTTAAAGCAGAAGCTTTTAAGCGATCTGATCTCGGGCATCCCGGAAACCGAGATCGTCGAACGCGCGCGGGCGCTGCACGCAGGCATCACCGCCAAGCGCTATCTTGTCATGGTAATCGACCCCGGGAAGGAAACGGCGCACGCCGAAGACCTGCGCTCCGCGGAAAGCGTGATCTGCCGCCTGGCCGACAGCAGCGGGGGAACCGTGTATATGTGCCAGCTGCAGGGGCGTTTTGTGCTCCTGATCATGGGCGACGACGACGCCGACGTGGAAGAGCGGACGTACGGGCTCGCGCAGTCGGCGAAGTACGATATCGAGCGCAACACGACCTTGAAACCCCTGATGACCATCGGCACGACTGTGCGCCATCTGCACGGCGTTTCAGCCTCCTACCAGGACGCGTGCTCGCTGCTTGCCACGATGTATGATTCTGCGGAAAGCGGCCGGGACCGCCGGATTCTGGGGATGCTGGATATCGCGCCGGCGGAAAGCCTGTCGCTGATGGACGTGAAGATGCCCAGGATTTACGAGCGGCTCCGCCACGCCAACCGCGCCGACGTAGACGATATCCTGTCCGAGTTCATCAGCGAGCTTGGCGAATCCGCGGCCAAGAGCAAGCTGTTCATCAACTATCTGTTCGTGGATATCGTGCTGGTGGCGTCGCGCATCGTGCGCGACTGCGGCGGCGTGCCACAGGAGGTCATCCCCGCGGCGTTTCAGCCGGAGGGCAAGACCGCCGTCATGGTCGGCGTGGACGAAACGCTGGCTCTGGCGAAAGACGTGATTGCCAAAGCGCTGGAATTCCGCGACGAGCAGGGGTCCGAGCGCTACGGCGTGGTCATCCGCAAGGCCAAGGCGTTCATCGGCGAGCACTACGCGGACCCGGAACTGACGCTTCGGCGGGTGGCCAACGAGGTGGCGATGAGCAACAACCATTTCTGCACCATCTTCTCGCAGGAGACGGGCGTCACGTTTACGGAATATATGACCACGCTTCGCATCGAGAAAGCCAAGGAGCTTTTGCGCGACAAGCAGATGCGCACGTCCGACGTGGCGGCGAGCATCGGCTATAACGATCCGCATTATTTCAGCTATCTGTTTAAAAAATACACGGACATGTCCCCGCGTGATTTCCGAAAACTCAGCGCGTCCTAATAAATTCACTCTCCGCCGGAAAATAACAACCGTTTCCCGCGCGCCTTCCGCGCGATCAAAAAAACTTCATAAAATACTCAACCAATTCATGAAGGGCGTGTATTTTTTACAATCTGCAAAAATACTACAATGATATCACTATGAGGGGAAATCTATATTCACCCCAAATAAAAAGGAGGCATACCCAACATGAAAAAAACGGCCCGTATGTTACTCGCCCTGGTGCTGGTATTGGCACTCAGCGGAAGCCTCGCAGTTGCTTCTGCCGAGATCTCCGTGGGTATCGTGAACAACCCGCCCGCTGAATCCGGCTACCGTGAAGCCAATGTGAAAGACTTTGAAACCGTCTTTTCCGCCGCTAACGGCTATGCTGTGAAAACCTTCTACAGCATCAAGAACGACGAGCAGCTCAACGCCGCGCAGCAGTTCATCACGGACGGTGTGGACTACCTGCTCATCTCCGCCGCGGAAACCACCGGCTGGGACGCTGTGCTGCAGTCCGCCCAGGAATCCGGCATCAAAGTGTTCCTGTTTGACCGCATGATCGATTGCGACGAAAGCCTGTATGAAGCGGCCGTGGTGTCCGACATGGCCAAGGAAGGCGATACCGCCGTGGCGTGGCTGCTGGCGCAGGCTCTTGACGCCTACAAGGTGATCCACATCCAGGGCGCGATGGGCTCCGACGCGCAGATCGGCCGTACCGGCGCTTTGGACGCGCAGTTTACAGCCGGGACCATGGAGAAGGTTGTCCAGCAGACTGCTACCTGGGATGAAGCCAAAGCCAAGGAAATCGTCGAATCCGTGATCAACTCCGGCTCGGATTTCAACGTCGTCTATGCTGAAAACGACGGCATGGCCAAAGGCGCAGTCGCCGCGCTTGACGAAGCCGGCATTACCCACGGCCCGAACGGCGACGTGGTCGTCATGGGCTTTGACTGCAACAGATGGGCCCTGAGAGAATTGCTGGCCGGCAACTGGAACTACGACGGACAGTGCAGCCCATTCCAGGCCCAGAAGATCAGCGACATGATCGCGACCCTTGAAGCCGGCGGAACCCTTGCCGACAAGATCGTCATCAACGAAGAAAAGGGCTTTGACGCCGCGACCATCACCCAGGCGGACATCGATACCTACGGCCTCGGCGAGTAACGAAACAGCGATCGCAGCGATTGGGTGATTGCAGTTTCAATCACGCGGTGTGGACTATGTGGAGGATATCCGCGTACCCACACCGCATATTTTTGTGATGTGCTATAATGAGTTCTATACACAGCTTGGAATGAAGGGGATATCGGCGATGCAAAACGACGTTGTCTTGTCCATGCGTGAAATATGCAAGGCTTTTCCGGGCGTAAGAGCCCTCCATGACGTGGATTTTACGCTCCGCAGGGGGGAAATCCACGCGCTGATGGGCGAAAACGGCGCCGGAAAATCGACCCTGATTAAAGTATTGACCGGCGTATATCAAAAAGATTCCGGCCACATCAGCCTGGAAGGCGCGGATGGGGACATCAACATCAAATCCCCGCAGGAAGCGCAGGAATTGGGCATCAGCACGGTGTATCAGGAAATTACGCTTTGCCCAAACCTCACCGTGGCGGAAAACATGTTCATCGGCCGGGATAAAAATCCCATCGTTCACTGGAAGCACATGGCGAAGGCGTCCGGTGAAATCCTGCAAACTCTGGGGATTCCCGCGCGTCCCAAGCAGCAGCTGGCCAGCTGCTCCCTGGCCGTGCAGCAGATGGTTGCCATTGCCCGCGCCATCGATATGGACTGCAAGGTTCTGATTTTGGACGAACCCACTTCCTCTCTGGATGAGAATGAGGTGGCCATGATATTTGCCCTGATGCGCAACCTGAAATCCCGCGGCGTGGGTATTTTGTTTGTGACCCACTTTCTGGAGCAGGTCTATGAGGTGAGCGACAGAATCACCGTTTTGCGAAACGGCGAGCTTGTGGGTGAATACGCGATCGCGGACCTGCCGCAGGTGGAACTGGTATCAAAGATGATCGGCAAAAAGCTCGATGATCTGTCTGTGATCCATCGGAAAGATGAAGCGTACGACAACGGCGGCGCGCATGCCTACGAAGCGGTCGGCCTTTCCAGCGACGCATGCCTAAATCCGTTTGACTTTCAAATCAGCCTGGGGGAAGTCAACGGCTTTACCGGGCTGCTCGGCTCCGGGCGAAGCGAATGTGTGCGCGCGATTTTCGGCGCCGACCGGGTATCCGGCGGGCATATCACCGTGGGGGGAAAACCCGCCAGAATACACAAGCCCATCGACGCCATGAAACATGGGATCGGATACCTGCCGGAAGACCGGAAGCTGGACGGCCTCATTGCCGACTTATCGGTGCGGGACAATATCATTCTTGCGCTGCAGGTGATGCGGGGCTTTTTCAAGCCGTTTTCCCGCTCTGAGGCGGAAGCTTTTGCGGAGGAATACATCAAGGCGTTGGAAATCAAGACCGCTTCGCTGGATACCCCGCTCAAGTCCCTGTCGGGCGGAAACCAGCAGAAGGTGATCCTGGCCCGCTGGCTGCTCACGCATCCGAAGTACCTGATTTTGGACGAGCCCACCCGCGGCATCGATATCGGAACGAAGGTGGAAATTCAGAAGCTTGTTCTAAAGCTCGCGCAGGACGGCGTCAGCATTACGTTCATTTCCTCCGAAATTGAGGAAATGCTTCGCACCTGTTCCCGGCTCATCGTGATGCGGGACCGCAATATCGTGGGGGAATTAAGAGGCGGCGAAATCACGCAGGATAACGTGATGCATACCATCGCAAAGGGGGCGGATTGAGATGATCAGGGATTTGAGAAAAGTATCGCGCTTTCGCAGCGAATATGCGCAATTGCTGATTCCGATCATCGCCGTTGCGGCGCTCGTGATCTTCAACCTGTTACGCGATCCCAGCTTTTTTTCCGTAAACCTGACCGCGAACAACGAAGGCAATACAGTTTTAACAGGGAACCTGATCAGCATCTTCAACAGCGCCTCCGAGCTTGCCATCCTGGCAATGGGGATGACTCTGGTCACGTCCGCTTGCGGAGGTCAGGACATCAGCGTAGGCGCGACCGCGGCCATTGCGGGCAGCGTTTTTGTAAAGGTGCTGCGCGGCGGGCCGATTACGCCGATGACCGTCGTGCTGGGCTTTCTGGCTTGCTGCGTTGTATCGATCCTCTTTGGCGCATTCAATGGAACGCTGGTCGCCGTGTTTAAAATCCAACCTATGATCGCAACGCTGATATTGTTTACCTGCGGCCGCTCCATCGCCTACTGGATTAACGGCGGCGCCACGCCGACCGTTACCAGCCCGATTATCAAGGCGATCGGCGGCTTTATTCCGGGCGTTCTAGTTCCTACCCCGGTGTTCATCGTTATCCTATGCGGCATTGTGTTTGCCCTTTTGTTCCGGTTTACGAACTTGGGGTTTTACACTCAGGCGGTTGGAATCAACCAGCAGGCTGCCCGCCTGACCGGAAT
>JBDRTL010000191.1:0-4138 GCA_043824045.1 Bacillota bacterium | reverse complement strand
TGTCCTCCGGATGATAGATATCCGGCACGGCGGCGCGGCCCACGCGGATGTAGGCTGGCGTATCGGACGCCGCCAGATAGTGGGTCAGCGCGCGCATCTGATACCCGTCGCTGGGAAGATAAATCTCGATGCCGGGGATGGCGCGCAAAAGCGCGATATCATGCGTGGAGTGATGGGACGCGCCCAGCGCGCCGTAGCTGATGCCGCCGCTGACGCCGAGAATCTTGACGTTGGAATGCGAATACGCCACGTCCACCTTCACCTGCTCGGCGCTGCGCAGCGTATAAAAACATGCGGGGCCGCACACAAACGGGCGCAGGCCGCTGTTAAAAAGGCCCGCCGCGATACCCACGGCGTCCTGCTCGGCTATGCCGCATTCCACAAACTGCCGGGGCAATTGATCGGCGAATTCGTTCAGGGTCACCGAGCCCCGGCTGTCGCTGGTGACAACCACAATCGCCGGATCGCGCTTGGCCAGCTCCAGCAGTGTTTCCGTAAATACCATGCGCAGCGCCTGCTTAGCCAATCCAGTCGACCCCTTCCACGCCCAACTCACAATACGCCTGCTTCAGCTGCGCATCGTCGGGCACTTTGTGATGCCATTCCTTCCGGTTTTCGATGAAGGAAATCCCCTTGCCCTTGCGGGTGTTGGCGATCAGGCAATGCGGCTTGCCCGCCGCGCGTGCGCCGCGGAAATACGAAAGGATGGCGGCGATATCGTGCCCGTTGATTTCCGTGACCTCCCAGCCGAAGGCGCGCCATTTATCGGCAAGGTTTTCCAGGCGCATCACCTGTTCGGTGGCGCCGCTGATCTGCAGGCCGTTGCGGTCGATGACGGCAAACAGGTTGTCCAGCCCGTAATGCGCCCCTGCCATCGCGGCCTCCCATACCGAGCCCTCGGCCTGTTCGCCGTCACCCATCAATACGAAGGTACGGTATTTGGCATCCGTACGTTTTGCGCCCAGCGCCATGCCCACGCCGACGGGCAGGCCGTGACCCAGCGCGCCGGAGCACACTTCGACGCCCGGGATTTTATTGCTGGGATGGCCGATTAAGCGGCTGCCGGGCGCGCAGAAGGTTTGCAGTTCCCGCTTCGGGAAATACCCCAGATCCGCCAGAATGGTTAAGTAGCCTTCCACGCTGTGCCCTTTACTGAGCACAAAGCGGTCCCGCGCGGGATCGCCTGGGTGTTTCGGGTCGATGCGCAGCACATCGTAAAACAGGCAGGTCAGCAAATCAAGGCTCGAAAGCGTGCCGCCCGTGTGTCCGGTTTTGGCGTGGCAAATCATCGTAACGGCGTCCGCGCGCCGCAGGCTGGCAATCCGTTCCAGGGCAGGTACGTCCATTGTGTTTCTCCCGCGTTATGCGTTGTTTTTCCTGCGTTTTTGCGTTGCGGCGCTTTCCGCCTCGGTGATCGTGCGCACGCTGCTGCGCTCCACCAGGTCCACGCTCAGTTCGGTTTTCAGTACGCCTGTTTTCATCTGTGCGGCCACGAATAAAAGCGACTGCACCGCCGCGATACCCATCTCCTGACGCAGCACCCGCACGGTGCTCAGCGGGGGATTGGACACCAGGCACAGGGCCATGTCGTCCATGCCGATGATGGAAACGTCGTCGGGGATGCGGACGCCGCGCTCGTGCATGGCGCGCATGCTGCCCACGGCCATGATGTCGTTGCCCGCAAAGAACGCGGTGGGCAGCTTGCGCCCCGAATCCAGAAGCTTGAGCATATCCTGATACGCGCCTTCCAGCGTGGGTGTCACGTACCAGATGCTGTCGGGCGTGACGTGAATGCCCTTTTCCTCCAGCGCCGCCTGGAACCCCTTGCGGCGGTAGCGGACGTTGGAAAACGATACCGTGCTGGTGATGTGCCCGATATCGCGGTGTCCGGCCTGATACAGCGCGTTGGTGGCCTGGTATCCCGCGTCGTAGTTGTTCATCACCACGGCGTTGACGTGCTCGTGGCGGAACAGGTTATCCAGCGCTACAAGGGTGGACTTGCAAGGGGTGAACCTGGCCAGCTCTTCGGGGCTCATTTCCGTGCCAAGCAGCAAGATGCCCATGCAGTCCTCGTTGCGGATTTCCTGGGCGCGCGCCGCCAGATCGGCATCCTTTGCGTTCAGGTGCGTGATCATCAGCTCCAGCCCTTCGCTTTTGCATTCCCGCTGGATGCTTTCGATCAGCTCGGCGAAAAACTGGGTATCCATGACCACAAGGCCGTGGGATTTATACACAACCAGGCGGATATATTTGTGATCGGGTTCGGATTTGTCCTTGGGCGGCTCATAGCCCATTTCGGACGCGATCCGCATGATGCGTTCCGCCACTTTGCTTGAGACGCCCTGCTTTTTGTTCAGCGCGTTTGAGACCGTAGCGGGCGATACCTTTGCTTTTACGGCGATATCCCTGACCCGTACCTTCATGGTGTTCCTCCTTGCGTCCTCCGCTGCCCGCGCCGCACCGTCCCGTTTGCATGCGCGTATCTCGAATGGCGGGGTGCGTACTTAATATGTGCTGAACGTATTATATCATTTTTATAAACATCAAGCAATATGTTTTCTGCGCAAACAAAAACTTTCAATGGCAGCACAGCCGTTGACCGCATATTCATTGGCAGTTAAGGGCAGATAAACGTTTAAGTATTTGTTTATATGAGCGCATTGACTGTGAATTTTCAGTTGTGCTATAATACATGCAAAAGCAGGGAAAGACGGTGCTTAAATGAAAGTGGTCATCGCATTGGATCAATCGACGGCGGGTACGAAAGCCGCGCTTTTGGACGAAACGGGCGCCATGCTTGCGGTGATCGGGCAAAAGCACCGCCAAACGCATCCCGCGCCCGGCCGCGTGGAGCACGACGCGGAGGAGATCTGGCAAAACACCGGTTCGCTGCTGCGCCAAATCACCAAAACCGTGGCAAAAGAGGATGTCCTGGGGCTGGGCATCGCCAACCAGCGAGAAACCACCGTCGTGTGGGACCGGGCGACCGGCAAGCCCGTTGCCCCGGCCATCGTGTGGCAGGATGTGCGCGCCAAAGCCGTCACCGATGGCATGCGGGCCGACGCGGACGATATTCAAACACAGACGGGGCTGAAGCTCTCCCCGTATTATTCGGCGGCCAAGGCCGCCGCGCTTCTTGAGGAGCAGCCGCAGTTGAAAACCCGCGCCGCAAACGGCGAGCTGTGCTTTGGCACGATCGACAGCTATCTTTTATACCGGCTGACGGACGGCGCGAAATTCGCGACCGATGTGTCCAATGCCAGCCGCACGCAGCTGATGGCGCTTGAGACGCTTTCGTGGGACGCGGAGATCGCCCGCCGTTTCGGGCTGCCTTTTTCTATGCTGCCCGAGCGTATTTTGATGTCCGACGCGGATTTCGGAGAGATTACGGCGATTCCCGCGCTCAGGGGCGTGCGCATCCGCGCCATAATGGGCGACAGCCACGCGTCGTTCTACGGGCACGGCTGCACCGAAGCGGGCATGGTGAAAACCAGCTATGGCACGGGCTCGTCGCTGATGATGAACGTGGGACCCCGCCCGCTGCGATCGTCACACGGACTTTCGTCTTCCGTCGGGTACGGCAGGGGCGGGCAGGTGTGCTATGTGCTGGAAGGCAACATCACCTGCTCGGCGGATACGCTGATGTGGCTGAAGGACGATCTGCGGCTGATCCGGGATATGGACGAGTTGGAGCTTGCCGCTTCCGTGCCGGACACGCAGGGCGTGTATCTGGTGCCCGCGTTTACGGGGCTTGGCGCGCCCTGGTTTGATGAAAACGCCCGCGCGCTGCTCTGCGGCATGAACCGCGGTACGAAAAAGGCGCACGTGCTGCGCGCGGCGCTATTGAGCATCGCCCACCAAAACGCCGACGTGCTCGACGCCATGCAGAAGGACACCGGAAACCCCGTGCGCCTCATCAGCGCGGACGGCGGCGGCAGCGTCAACCCGCTGCTCATGCAGATGCAAAGCGACCTGGTGCCCTGCCGGGTGCACGTTTCGCCCGAAAAGGAGCTGACGTTGTACGGCGTCGGCCGCATGGTGCTGGACCGCCTTACCGCCGGATGCGTCGATGCAGGGCGCGCCCCGGCGGCGGTGTATACGCCCCATATGAGCGAGGCGGACCGCAAAGCGCATCGCG
>JBDRTL010000190.1:0-9323 GCA_043824045.1 Bacillota bacterium | reverse complement strand
TCATGAGGTGCCGTTATGAGAAAGATATTTGTGCTTCTCGCAATCATTGCGCTTCTGCTTTGCTTTGCCGCCGCAAACAATGACGTGTTTCATTCCGCGTCTGCTGAAACCGCTGCTCAATCTCAGCAACTGACCGAAACTTTGCTATCGCCGCCTTCCGCATCCGCCGGAGCGTTTGGGAACAAAGCCGGCAATTTATTGAACTGGGGGCTTGTCGCGCAATACGGGGACGACGTCTATTATCTGAACCCCCGGGACAATGGCGCTATCTATAGGATGACGGCGGAAGGAAAGCAAAAGCTAAACGGCGACGTATGCCATTATATAAACATAGTGGACGGATGGGTATACTACTCTAGCGAAAGCGACGGCTGGAAACTGTATCGGATGCGTACGGATGGCAGCGAACGTGCCGCACTGAACGATCTGCGGAGCCAGGATATCGTCGTCGTCGGCGATATGGCATATTTCATCAACGGAGATATTTATGAAAATATCTGTGGCGCGACCTATAGGATGAAAACCGACGGTACGGGCCTTGCCGTTATCACCGAGGATATATGCCTGGATCTGAACATCGTCGGCGATACCCTCTATTACGCAAACTGGAGCGACAACGGCAAGCTCTACAGCGTGAAAACCGACGGAACCGAAAAGACAAAGATCAACGACGATATGTGCCTGGATGTCAACGTCATCGACGGATGGGTTTACTATCGCAGCGACATAGACCCGCGCGGCATCTGCAAAATGCGTATCGACGGCAGCGGCCGCTCCCTGCTGTACGAAGGAAACGTTTACTGTCTGGGCGTGCTGGATGGATATATTTATTTTTCCAATTGGGAATACGAAGACGAATATCCGGGCCCCCTGTACAGGATAAGCACGGACGGAGGCGAGGCCGAGCGCCTGGATTCCGGCGACGGCTGCAGCGATATTAACCTGATCGACGGGTGGATCTATTTCTATGCGCTGAAGGAAACGAACGCCATTTACAGGATTCGGCTTGACGGCAGCGGCAGGCAGATGGTGGATTGAGTATCGGATTGCGTGACTCCCACGTACCCGGACACGGTTGCATTGGCTATTCACTTGAGCACGGCAACGCCGCCATAAATCCGGTGAGTAAGAAACTTACGCTTAAAGTTTTTCCCTGCTATCAAATGGCTTGTATTCGCGCCTGCGGTTTCCGCAATCGAAAACGGGTATTCATCCGTTTTTTATGACATTCTAATCCGTTGCTCATTGAAAAAAGCGCCGGATTCACTATAATGATAACGGTTGACGCGAGTATGCACGTCTTTTCAGCGTGGAAAGGATCAAACCGATGACAACCGAATTCAATCTGACCGAGTACCTAAACAAAGGCGCGGAACAGCTGATCAAAGATATTTTGATGGCGACGCTGCGCAACCCCAAAGAATCGGCATTTCTGCGGCGTTACCATAAACGGCATCTGGCCATGGAACAGCGGCGTGCGGCGCTGGAGGCCAAGGGCCTGCATATCCCGATGTTCCTGATCGCGAGCATTACCACCGCCTGTAACCTTTTCTGCACGGGCTGCTACGCGCGCGCCAACGGGCAGTGCGGTTCGGGCGATGCCAGGCCGCCGCTGAGCGCAGCGCAGTGGAGCGGGATATTCGGCCAGGCGGAGGACCTGGGCATCCAGTTTGTGCTGCTGGCGGGCGGAGAGCCCATGATGCGGGCAGACGTGCTTGAGGCGGCTGCCGCGCACGAGGATATCCTCTTCCCGATTTTTACCAACGGCACGCTCATCGACGCGCCGCTGCTTACGCTGTTTGATCAGCACCGCAATCTCGTGCCGGTCGTAAGCCTCGAGGGCGGTGAAGAAGCGACCGACAGGCGGCGCGGCAAAGGCGCGTACGGGCATGTGCAGGGCGCGCTTGGGAATCTGGCGAAAACCAAGCTGCTGTTTGGCGTTTCGCTGACGGTGACCACCGAAAACCGCGCGGAGGTCATGTCGCCCGCGTTCATGCAAATGCTGTATCAGAAGGGCTGCCGGCTCGTGTTCTTCATCGAGTATGTGCCGGTGACGCCGGGCACCGAATCACTCGCGCCGGACGACGCGCAGCGCGCTTTGATCGAGCAGGGGCAGGAAACGCTGCGCGCCGGTTTCCCGGGGATGGTGTTTCTTTCCTTCCCGGGCGACGAAAAGCACATGGGCGGCTGCCTGGCGGCGGGCCGCGGCTTCTTCCACATCAACGCGCAGGGCGCGGCGGAGCCGTGCCCCTTCTCCCCGTATTCGGATATCAGCGTGCTCGACCATACGCTGCTGGAGGCGCTGCAGTCTCCGTTCTTCCAACTGGTGCGCGATCTCAACGCAAAAGACGAGGGGCATATCGGCGGCTGTGCGCTGTTTGAAAAAGAAGCGCAGGTTAAAGCGCTGCTGTTTGCGCAGAATGCACCGATGAGTGTAACCTAGGCGCCGATACGAACTATCAGAAATGATTGGAGCTAATCATCCAATTTCTGCCCGTAATACGGACAGTGCGTTTTTTGCTGTTTCTTTTCTATTGTTTTCTCATTCATGGCGGCAATGAAACCAGCACTGATGATACCTGTCGGAATAGCGACAACGCCTATCCCCAGCAGTGATATTACGGAAGCCAGAAGTTTTCCAATAGCGGTTATCGGATAGATATCGCCATACCCAACGGTAGTGAGTGTACAAACAGCCCACCATAACGCGGCAAAAACATTGGGGAACGCTTCCGGCTGAACCGGATTTTCAACTCCATACATTAAAATGGATGCGATGAGCATAAGCGCAAAGCAAGAGACTAAACTTGTGATTAATTGTGTTGCGGATTTCTTTAGAATACGAGTGATATTTTCCATCGATTCCAGATAGCGACCGAATTTAAGCACGCGTAACAACCGTGCCATACGAAACATACGAAGTAAACGCAGGAACCGAAGATCAACGCTGATGAAAGGCAGATAGAAAGGCAAAATAGCCGCCAAATCAATGACTGCCATCGGTGAAATGCAATATTTCACATACGGATGTTTTTCGGACGGGAACAACAATGGCGCAGTCCAGATGCGCGCTAAGTACTCCAAAGTAAATACAGCCACAGTAAATATCTCAAATATATAGAAAATGGTATGATAATTGGAAGCCAGGATATCAACAGACTCAAGAATGATAGACAATACTGAAAGCAAGATCAGCGACATAATGGCGATATCAAATACCCTACTGGCTGTGTCGCCGTCTTCTGCTTTGCATATAATTGAAAATACTCGCCGCTTAAGCTTTTGCATGGTGGCACCTCTTGTTCTATGATTATCAGTTTATATTTCACGGGACATATAATCGGTTTTCAATGACAAGTCTATAGTTCAATGTTAATAAGATTCTATCCTTTCTTGCACAGGAATCAACACACAACGCAGTTTCGATCATAAATCAGCTTGTGATTTGCAAATTGCAAATAAAAAAGCGAATAATAGGATATATCAAGCCGAAAAAACACACGGCTTGCTATTTCTGTGGTAGTTTTTGCATAGTTTATGGTTGCTTTTCGATGGAAGTAATCCTGAAAATCCGCTATAATTATTTTTAAAATGGATGCGTCCTGGCATACGGAAGAAGCGAATACGTGCCGGCACGATATTTTTTACTGTGAATAGAACCATAATGCATCATTGAACACGCAAAGGAGTCTTTGCCGCCCATGAAAGACATGTTCACCTACATCGATGCAGCGACCGGCTACACCGTGACGCAGTACACAAAAGGCGATATGCGAAACGCCAAGCTCTACTTCACCACGGAAAACTTTGCCGCGGACGACCGATCCTTCTTCTTTCGCCGGTATCTGTCCAATGCGCTTGGCGCGGAGAACGAATTATACCGCTGCGACGTTTGCGGCGGGGAGTATTACCGTGTACTGGACAGCCGTTACAAGGGCTTTGCCATGAGCCGTGAGGACAGCTACGGCGTGGTGACCGACCAGAGCCGCATCTACCGGTTCGACTGCGATGGCGAAACGCTGACGGAGATCGGCGCGTTCCCCGAGGTGGAGAAAGGCCTGTCGAAGATCGGCGGCAGGGTGACGGGGCACCTGACGACGTCCAAAAGCGGCCTGGTGATGTACTCCTACCAGCAGCTCAACAAGATCTTCGCGCTGGTGGTGCTCGACCCGCGTACGGGCAAAAGCGAAACCGTGCACCGCTCCGATTATCATCTGGGGCATACGCAGGCCTGCCCAGGCGACGACAACACGATTTTCTACATCCATGAAACAGGCGGCGATGCGCTGCAGCGCATGTGGATGTTCGATATCGCGCAGGGCACGACGCGCCCCTACTACTTGGAGCGGGAGGACGATTGGATTACCCACGAGGTGTGGACGGCGGACGGCGAAAGCATGCTGTTCATGAAATACCCGCATTTCATCATGCGCGGCTCCAAAGACGGGCACTATTTCTCCGTAGTCACCGAAACCGACAAGCAGTTCCTGCACCCCGGCATCTCGCAGAACAAGCGTCTGGTCTGCGCCGACCGCGTTGAGTTTACGAAAGAAAACGATCAGGGCATCCACAGCGGCGTCTGGCTGATCGACCCGGCCACCGGCGCGCAGCGGGAGCTTGTGCGCACCGGATTTTCCAAAACCGGGGACGATCACCCGCATCCCTCCTTCAACCGCGCCGGAAACCTGCTCTATTTTTCCAAGCCCGATCCCGAAACGGGCATTGCGCAGATCGCCGTGATCAACCTTGCGCAGGTGGATTTGTACCAAACGGCCGTGGAGGGTGTTTCCGTATGATCGCACCGCTGTATCACGGGATTTGCTGGTATCCCGAGCTTTGGGGCGAGGATGTATGGCGGGAAGATATCGACGCTATGCGGGAGCTTCAAATCAATCTGGTACGCATGGGCGACTTTATCTGGAGCGCCGTGGAGCCGGAGCCGGGGCATTTCGATTTCAGCCTGCTGCTTCGCGCGGCGGACGTGCTGCATGCCGCGGGAATCCGGTTCATCCTGACCACCGGCACGGCTGCGGCGCCGGTGTGGCTGACCGACGGGCATCCGGAGCGTTGCCATGTAAACGAGCGCGGTGTGATGCGCCACGGCTCGCGCCTGCACGTGTGCGTCAACAATCCCGATTTCCAGGCGGCTATCGTAAAAATGCTTGCGGAATACGCCAAAGCGCTTGGCAGCCATCCGGGGCTTGTGATGTGGCAGATCGACAACGAGATCAATTCGCAGGTCAGCAGCTGCCTGTGCGAAACCTGCAAACACAAGTGGCACGATTGGCTCAAAGCGCGCTACGGCGATATCCAAGCCTTGAATGAAGCATGGACGGCCGCCATTTTCTCGCAAACGTACCATGCGTTTGCGCAGGTTCCCCAGCCGCTGCCCACGCCGTTTCTGCACAACCCGTCACTGCTCACGGATTACATTCGGTTCACGATGGACAGCGCAGCGGCGTATACGCAGGTGCAGGCGGATGTCCTCCGCAGGCACTCGGATGCGCCTGTGACCACGGACGGCAGTATCGGATTTTGTCTGGATCACAGTGCGCTGTTTCAAAAGCTCGACGTTGCCACGTTCACCACTTACGCATCGCAGGAGCACCATTCCATCTACCTGATGAACCACGATTTCTGGCGAAACATCAGGCCGGGGCAAAAGCACTGGCTGGTGGAAACCGCCTGCCTGCACGCCGGGCATTCGAACAATATCGCGCGCCCGCTGCCCAAAGGCTATCTGGCCGCGGAAGCCGCGGCGGGATTTGCGCTTGATTCGCAGAGCTTTTGCTATTGGCACATGCGGCAGCATCGCGGCGGCTGCGAAATCGGCCACTCCGCGCTCTTAAGCGCCTGGGGCGCGAAAACCGCGGGTTGGCGGGAGGTGGAGCAGGCGGCGGAAGTGAAAACCATGCTGGAGCCGCTCATCCTGCGCACCCGTCTCGTCAAGCCGCAGGTCGCGCTGTTCTACTCCGATATCGCCCGCGCGTTCTTTGAAACCGAAAAGCTGCCGCAGGGCAGCTATACCGGCTGGGTTCGCCTGCTGCACAGGCTCATTTTCCAGGCCGGATACGCGCGCGACGTGATCACCGAAAGCGCGGCATGGAATGATTACCGCCTGGTCTGGACGCCGTTCCTGCCGTACATGGACGCGGAAACGCTGGACATGGCCGAGGTGTTTGTGCGAAACGGCGGTATTTGGATCTGCGGGCCGATGACGGGCTACCGCACGGCGGAGCACGGCGTGCCAACCGATTGCGCGCTGGGGGAGATTGAGCGCCGTTTCGGATTTTCAACCAAATTTGTCGCGCCGCTGTACGATTGCGTGGCGGACGTCGATGGTTATGCGGAACATCCCGATTTGGCCATGTGGGGGTTCGCGTTCGCGGAGCGCGGAATTCAGCCGCTGGGGCGTATACGCAACGGCTGCATGGACAGCGAGGTTTTCTTTGCGGAGATGCCGGCAGGCAGGGGCACGTTGGTGCTGCTGGGCGCAACGCCCGCGGGGGAGAGCGGCGAGGCGCTGCTTTCGCGGATTGCGGAAAAGTATATCGCGCGCAGCGGCGTAACAAGAAACGCCATACCATCTGAAGGCGTGGAAATCATCGAGCGCGAGAACGAGTTTGGCAAAGCGATGATCGCGGTCAATATGGACAAAATCCCCGGCACGGCGGGATTGAACGGCCGAACCGTTACGTTACAGCCCTATGAAACGAAAATTCTTGAGGACAATACGGAAGGATTCAAACGATGAGCAAAGCAATCGAAATCCGGTATCTGGAGCGCAGGCATACGTCGCAAAGCGCGACGTGGGGCGTGCCGTGGCAGCGCGGGGAATGCACGGACGTAAAGCGTCTGGTCGCGGCGGACGCGCGGGGGCGCAGTTACCCCACGCAGTCCGCGGTGCGCGCCAAGTGGCCGGACGGCAGCGTGAAGTGGTCGCTGCACAGCGCGGATTTAACCGGGCTGGCGGGCGACGTGTTTACCCTGACTGCAGATATGCCTGCGAAGCTTTCGCCGCTCTGCCGGGAGACGGAGGACGGGTTCATTCTGAATACCGGGCTTTTACAGGCACGGCTGCAAAAGCGCGGCGGCAGCCTGATCGAAAGCCTGTCGCATGGTGGGCATACCACCTGCACGGGGGCGGTTCCGGTGGTACTGCTGGAGCACCGCGACGGAAACACCGCAACCACAGAAACGTTTTCCGGCGCAATCCTGAGCGCGGCGCTGGAGGAAAACGGCGGCGTGCGCTGTGTGCTGTGTTTCCGGGGCACGCATGGAAACGGAAGCGGGGAAACGGCGTTTCCGTTTGTCATTCGCCTGTACTTTTATAAAAACAGCGCGGATGTGCGCATCAGCCATACGTTCCTTTACGACCGCGACGCGAAGAAAGACTTCATCAAGGGAATCGGCGTCCGCTTCCTGACGCCGATGGAGCACAAGCCATACAACCGCCACGTGCTGCTTGCGGGTGACGAGGGCGGCTTCTTCCATGAAACGCCGCAATTGCTCACCAGCTGGCGGCCAAAGCTGGACCCGCGGATTTACGAGGATCAGCTCGCGGGCAGGGAAATCGTGTTTGACGAACAGGCGCCCGGCTACGCCCGCGATATGGAAGCCGTGAACGGTATCACATTGTGGGACGCATATACGCTCTATCAGGATTCCAGCGAGCATTTCTGCATCTCCAAGCGCACGAAAAGCGAGGCCTGCGCGTATGTCCGCGGCGTACACGGGCGCCGCGCGGGCGGGCTTTTGTGCGTCGGCTCGGTGGAGAAGGGGCTTGGCGTCGGCATGCGGGATTTCTGGCAGAAATACCCCTCCGCGCTCAGCGCGGAACACATATCGGACGATACCGCCGCGCTGACGGCGTGGCTTTGGCCGCCGCAGGCGGAAGCCGCCGATCTGCGCCACTACGACGACAGGGCGCACGCGGGCTCGTACTACGAGGGCTTCGACGAACTCCGCTCCACGCCCTACGGCATTGCCAACACCAATGAAATCACGCTGTTTTCCTACGCGGGCGTCCCCGATGAAACGGAGCTTACGCGCTGCGTGGCCTACACGCACAAGCCGCCGGTGCTCGTCTGCACACCCGAATATATGCGCGGGGCGGGCGCGTTCGGCGTGTGGAGCCTGCCCGCCCGTGTAAAAGCGCCGGACCTGGAAACCGTGCTGGATACGGCGCTGGATTTCTATCGGAAGGAAGTCGACGCGCGCAAATGGTACGGGCTGTTTGATTACGGCGATTTCATGCACACCTACGACGATCTCCGCCACATGTGGAAATACGATATGGGCGGGTACGCCTGGCAGAACACCGAGCTGGTGCCGACGCTCTGGCTGTGGCTCATGTTCCTTCGGAGCGGGCGGGAGGACGTGTTTACCCTCGCCGAAGCCATGACGCGCCACTGTTCCGAGGTGGACGTGTACCATTTCGGGGAATATCAGGGGCTTGGTTCGCGCCATAATGTGGTACACTGGGGCTGCGCGTGCAAGGAAGCGCGCATTGCCATGGCGTTCCACCACCGCTTTTTGTACTACATCACGGGCGACGAGCGGCTGGGCGACGTATTTAACGACGTGACCGGTGCCGAGTACGGCGTGCAGCGCCTCGATCCGCTCCGTTTTTTCTACGACGACGGCATGAAAACACACGCGCGCACAGGGCCGGACTGGTCTTCGCTGTGTTCCAACTGGTTTACGGCGTGGGAGCGTCACGGCGACGCCGGCGCGCGGGACAAGATACGCAAAGGGATCGAGACTATCGCAAAAGCCCCTATGCGGCTGATCTCGGGCTCCGATTTCGGGTTTGACCCGGATACCGGAGAGATGCTTTACATCGGCGAAAGCGCCGCGGGCGGATCGCACCTGGCCGTGTGCATGGGCGCGCCGAGCGTGTGGTTTGAGATCGCCCAGTCGCTGGATGATCCGGCGCTGTTTGAGGACATGCTGGCCGAATACGGCGCGTTCTACCTGCTGTCTCCCGCGGAGAAGCGCGTTAAGAGCGGCGGGCTGATACAAGGGGACGGCTGGTCGTTCCCGTACATGGCGGCGGCGATATGCGCCTATAGCGCGCAGAAGCGCGGGGACGCGAAGCTGGCGAAGCAGGTGTGGGAAATCCTGCGCGGAGACGCACGGCAGTTTCACTTCGCTCCCAAGCCGCTCACGCGCCAGCCGTCGGCCTTCGCCGTGCAGGAGCAGCCGCGTATATCCACCAATTTTGCCGCGCAGTGGTGCCTGAACGTTATCATGTGCCTGGAGTTGATCGGCGACTACGTATAGGGAAGCCCGGGAAGGAGCGGCGGATGCGGAAAACCAGA
>JBDRTL010000189.1:0-4264 GCA_043824045.1 Bacillota bacterium | reverse complement strand
GGCAGGCCACAAGCCAGCGGTGAACCCCGCCCCTATACGCGCAAACCCACAGACGGCAGCGCACCCCGCCCCTATACACGCAAGCCAGCGGACGGCAGCGCACCCCGCCCCTATACACGCAAGCCAGCGGACGGCAGCGCACCCCGCGCCTATACGCGCAACCCAGCCGGCGCCAGCGCGCCCCCCACCGCTACGGTCCCTGGCGACTACACGCGTGCCCTACACGCCGCTCTGCCGCTCTGGGAGTACGTTTGGGGGGCGCGCTGCCGCCGTCGGGCTTGCGCGTATAGGGGCGGGGTGCGCTGCCGTCTGTGGGTTTGCGCGTATAGGGGCGGGGTTCACCGCTGGCTTGTGGCCTGCCATAGGTTCGTTTTGCAGGTGCGTTACCGTCCGCTGGCTTGCGTACATAGGGGCGGGGTGCGCCGCCCGCAGGCGGTTTTCCGGTGCTGCGGCTCCTGCGCGCATCGCCGCCCTCGGTTTTGCGCGCGGTGGGATAACGTGTGCCCTCGTCGTCAAAGCCGCCGCGCTTTTCGGCGTCGCGACGTTTCTGATCGCTGGTTTTATGCTCGTTGACCTTAGAATAAAATGGCATAGATGTCCTTTCTCTATTTACAGGTTGGATTGTTCGTGAGCCGTGATGAACTCTTCCCGTTCCATGCGGACGGCGTTCCTCTGACCGCAGGATTTTTTCCCTTCGGGGCATGCGCCGCGCAGGCAGCCTGGGCCCGCTTCCGCAAACAATTCGGGCGTTTGTGCGTAGCACAGGGCAAACACCGTTTCCGCTAGCTGCCGGATCTCCCACTGGGCGCGCCGACACATTCTCAGTTCCAGAAAATGCTTGATCTCGCGCACGTTCATGGTCATCAACAGGCGCGTTTCACAGGCGTTGGGGAGTACAAAGCGTGCGTCCTCGTTCGTGCCGAGCTTTTTTTGCCAGTCTTTGTACCATAGAAGAATCTGGTCCATCTGCGCGGTATACTCTAAAACCGCTTCCGTACCTAGTGTTTCCACGGCCGGGGGTACGATGTATCCGAAGCCGTTTTCATAGCCGACGTAGCGCTGGCTCTGCACGCTGAAGCTTGCGATGCGGTGCCGCGTGAGCTGTGCCAGCAGCGAACGGCTGACTCCCTCGATTAAAAAGGTGAAGGAGATGTGCTCCATCACGCTTTCATGGCCCATCTTGAGCAATTTGCGGATAAAGGCGCGCTGATCGTTCTTCTGGATACGCTCCAGCAAGGCGGATACATCCCCGCCCGCGTAACAAAGCTTGGCAGCCAGCGCCGTCAGCGCTTCGCCGTCCGCCGTATGGCGAACCAGTTCGACCCTTTGCTTGACTTGCGGCACTTGCGTTCTCCTAGCTGATTGGATTGGGAGCGGGCTGCATCCGGTTTCGCCGGTGCCTTCGCGCTATTCTTACCCAGTTTCCATGATAACATGAACAGGTTCCATATTCAAGCCGAAACCGCGGCATGCGTAAATACGATGCTCCGCGACGATTGACGCACAAAAGCTTCTGTGGTATGATTTCTATGCGCGTGGGCATGGTGGAATGGCAGACACAAAGGACTTAAAATCCTTCGCTTTCAAAGCATGCGGGTTCAAGTCCCGCTGCCCGCACCAATCGTCGCCGCGGACTGCGCTCAGTTCGCGGCGACGATTTTGCTTCACAAAACGTCACCGTTCACACCGCTCCGTCGCGGCTCCTCTTCGCATCAAAACAGGTTTTGATGCGGATTATTACGAGGTTGGATGGGGAAACGAAGAGCGAGGTACGATTACGCGGACTGCGCTCAGTTTGCGGCGAAGATTTTGTTACACGGAAGTCACGGCACGTTAGGGATGGCGTTTATACATATGCCGTAAAAATACTCAAGCGGCATCATATAACAATATGGTAAAGCGAGTCTTTTCGTGTTTTAATTGAGTTCCGGACGTGAATATACCGAATGATCCCGGAATGATTTCCGCCGTTCAGCCTTCCCGTTGTTTGCACACGCAGGATGCGCAGCCGCCTTCTCCGGTTTCGCGGAGGCTCGGCGGGAGTGCGCCTCCCACGTCTTTCATGGCGGCGATCAGGTCGTCGCACGCGATGGGGCATATCAGGCCGGCAAGCGCCATCTGCGCGGCGCTGATGGCCTGCGCGGCGCCAGAGGCGTTGCGGTACACGCAGGGGATTTCCACAAGACCGCCGACGGGGTCGCAGACGAGGCCCATCGTATTCATCAGCACGAAGCCGCAGGCGCTGACGGCCTGTTCATCGGTTCCTCCCATCAAATGAACGAATGCCGCGGCCGCCATTGCCGCGGCGGTGCCGCATTCGGCCTGGCAGCCGCCTTCCGCGCCGCTGACGGTGGCCTGCAGCGCGATCACGCGGCCGATTGCGGCTGCCGTAAACATCGCGTCCACAAGGCTGTCGTCGGATAGCTGGCAACGCTCCTGCGCGGCGATGAGCACGCCGGGCAGGATACCGCAGCTGCCCGCCGTCGGCGCGGCGACGATCTTGCCCATGCAGGCGTTGTTTTCCGCGATGGCCAGCGCATAGGCGATCGCTTTAGCGGAGAGGCCGTACAAATCAGCATCCGAGGCGGCAAGCAGCTTCGCCGCTTCGCCGCCTACTCTGCCGGAAACTGAGCGCAAGGCTGGATTGAGTCCTTCCCGCAGGCTGTCTTTCATCACGCAGAGCATATCCCGCATGGTCTGCGTCACGGCGGCTTCGCTTGTCCGGCCTTCCTTTGCCTGCCAGGCAACGGCGGCCTTGCCGATGGAGCCGTGCTTTTTTGCCGTGTCCAGAAGCGAAAGTATCGTGTCCATTATCGTTCACCCTCATTTGTATGCGTAAACGCCAGATAGGACACGCTATACACGTTGTCCAGAGCGGCCAGCCGTTCGGCCAGCGCGGCGTCCGCCTGCCCGTCGATTTCCAGCGTAACCATGGCGTCGCCACCCAAAGACGCGCGCGAAACGAGCATGGCCGCTATGTTGATTTCAGCGGCGGCGATCTGCCGCGTGATGTGGGCGATCATGCCGTACTTATCCAGATACCGAATGACGAAGGTATTCGCGTGCCCGGTGATTTTGGTGTCGTGGCCGTCAATGGATTGTATCCTGATCTCGCCGCCCCCGATGGAAGCGGCCTGCACGCTGACGCTGTGCTCCCGGTCGTCGCGCAGGTCGATCAACACGGTGTTCGGGTGCGCGTTTTTCATCGCCGCCGGGTAAAACTCGACCGAAAAACCCGCCTGTTTGGCAAAACGTTGGCTGTCGCGCAGGCGGGGATCGTCGACGCGCATGCCGAGCATCCCACCGATCAGCGCTTTGTCTGTGCCGTGCCCCTGATAGGTCTTCTGAAACGAGCCGCACAGCCCGACGCGCGCGCTTTTCGGATTTCCCGAAAGCAGCATCCGCACGGCCCGGCCGATCCTTGCCGCACCCGCCGTGTGGGACGAACTCGGGCCGATCATCACCGGGCCGATGATGTCAAACATATCCGGCATTTACAATCCTCCCTGACAAGCTGATATTCGGAATATATACGAAATTGAAAGCATAATCAAGCCATGCGCCATTTATCTGCGATTTGTGTTACTATAAGATCAAATCGGCCCTGTGTCCGGCCTGCGCGCCGCAGCGCATACAAACCATAGTTTTCGCAAGGAGCACAGCGATGGAAGAACAGATCAAAACCGAAAAAAAGCGGCTGCGTTTGATGCTTAGGGATCTGGCGCAAAGCTTGTCCGATGCATATATAGAGCGTTCCGACCGCGGCATACGGGAAGCCCTGCTGGCGCTGGACGTATGGAAACAGGCGAGTACTGTATTTATCTATGTAAGCGTCGGCCGGGAGCCTGAGACACGTGGCATCATCCTGGCGGCGCTGGCCGCGGGCAAGACGGTCGCCATCCCCCGATGCCTGCGCGGCGGGGAGATGGAAGCGCGCGTGATACAATCGCTGGACGGGCTGATGCCGGGGCCTTTCGGCATTCCGGAACCCGGCGCCGGTCACAGGCTGCTGCCGCCTCAGGATATCGAATTGGCCGTCGCGCCCTGCGTCGCGGCCGACAGGCAAGGCTTCCGCCTTGGCCATGGCGGAGGGTATTACGACCGCTATCTCGCCAAAGTCCATTGTCCAGCCGTGTGCCTCTGCCGTGCGCGCCTGCTGCAAAACGCCCTGCCGCACGATGCGCTTGACCGCCCCATGGACAGGGTGATCACGGAACATGATTGCGTTGTATTTGAGAAATGACGTAACGTTATTTCCTGTGCG
>JBDRTL010000188.1:0-2605 GCA_043824045.1 Bacillota bacterium | reverse complement strand
CAAAGCGCAGGGCGAGGCCGCAACAAGCTGACAACGCAGGTTGGGCTTTTTCAACAGGCGCAATTTATGTTATAAAGTTCTTTCCTTCCCCATGAACACGCTGGCAATCGTGCCGGGGCCGGCGTGCGCGCCGATGACGGGGCCGATGAACACGGTATTCACCTTGCCGAGACTGGGCACGCGCTCGCGGATGAGGGCTTCGAGGCGCTGGGCGTCTTCCTCGGCGTCGGCGTGCATGATGATGATCTCCTGGCCGGCCGGGTCTTCGATAAGCTCGGCGGTCTTATCCGCGAGGTAGCGCAGCGCCGACTTGCGCCCGCGGATCTTATCCGCCGCGGCCATGGAGCCGTCGCGGCACAGGGTGAGGATGGGTTTTAAGTCCATGAGCGAGCCCATGGTCGCCTGCATGGCGCTGATACGCCCGCCGCGCTTTAAATACACCAGATCGTCCACCGTGAACCACGCGTGGGCGCGCAGCTTATTGTCCTCCACCCACTTGGCGACCTCTTCCATGGACTTGCCCTGGTCGTAGAGGGCGTAGGCTTTCTCCACCAGCAGCGCCATCGGGCGGGAGATGTTGAGCGTGTCCACGATGATGATCCTGCGGCCGGGATAGGCTTTCAGGATCTCCTCGCGCGCCTGTTTCGCGTTTTCCTGCGTGGCGGACATCTTGGAGGAAAACGCGAGGAAGAGAATATCCTTGCCCGCTTTGAGGTGCGGCTCGAAAATCTCCAGATACGCCGATACCGGCAGCAGCGAGGTTTTGGGCGCTACGCCGCCGCGCATGCGCTGGAAATACTCCTTCTGCTTGCCGTTTCGCCCCAGATCGTCCAAATATTCCACGCCGTCGACCACGTAGGGCATATAAATCATTTCCACGTCGTGCTCGTCCACGAACTGGTAGGAGATATCGGAATCGGAATCGGTCATGAAGACATATGAATGCATAGAAAGCCTCCTCAATTAAAATATGAAGACCGGATGATTGATGTGTTTATTGTACCCTGAAAGCCGGTTTTTTGCAATTTAAACCTGTTTGCACTGTACCAGATTGCAGACGCCGTCCAGAATATAGGTGGGGCGGTAGGCGAACTTGCGCATCTCGTGCTCGCTGGTCACGCCGCTTAATACAAGCACCGTATCGATGCCCGATTCAAGACCCGCGACGATATCGGTATCCATGCGGTCGCCGATTACGATGGCGTCCGCCGCTTCCACGCCCAGCATCCGGATGCCGTGGCGCATCATCAGCGGATTGGGCTTGCCCAGATAATAGGCGCTGCGGCCCGAAGCCAGCTCAATGGGCGCCATCAGCGCCTTGCATGCGGGCACGATACCGCCTTCCACGGGGCCTGTCAGGTCCGGATTGGTGCCGATCAGTTTCGCGCCGCCGCGCACGAGCATCACCGCGCGCTCGATGCGGTCAAAGGAATAGGAGCGGGTCTCCCCCAGCACCACGTAGTCTGGGTTGATCTCGTTCATCGTAAAGCCCACCTCGTACAGCGCGCCGACAAGCCCCGGCTCGCCGATTACGTATACGCTGCCGCGGGGGGATTGCTGCTTTAAAAACGCGGCGGTGGAAAGCGCGCTGGTGTAGAAATGGTCCTCGCCCACGTCCAGCCCCAGCCTCGCCAGCTTTTGCTGCAATTCGCGCGGGGCGCGCTCGGAGGAATTGGTGAGGAATAAAAACGCCTTGTTCTCTTTTTTCAGCCAGTCCACGAATTCGGGCACGCCGGGCAGCAGCTTATTGCTGTGATAGATCACGCCGTCCATGTCGCAGATAAAGCCTTTCTTCTGCCGAATGGCCTCCAGATCCTGTTTGCTGATCGCCACGCTATGCCCTCCTTTGCCCGCGGTGCGGGCTTCCATTGATAATAGGCTTTTTGCGGTTGTCCGCCGGATAACCAATCAATCGTAATTCATGCCGGGGCCCGCGGTGCGGGGTTCTATTGATAATGGGCTTTTTGCGGTTGTCCGCCGGATAACCAATCAATCGTAATTTATGCCGGGATACAGGCACGCCGTGCGCACAAACGTCGCCTGGCAGCTTTGCGCCAGCGCGGACTGCGCGACGTTTCGGCGGATGGCGTCGGCTAAAAACGTGGTCACGCCGCGCTCCCTGAGCGCGTTCATCGAGGCCGCGATCATCGTTTTGGCAAGCCCGAGCCTGCGGTAGTTCTGCGAGACGTACAAGCCGATGATCTGCGCCGTGTCGCCCTGCCCGGTCATGGCGATCTCGCCCACGATCTCGCGGCCGCGCGCGATGTACAGCGCGATGAAATGCTGCATGCCCATATATTGGCGCAGAATCGGCTGGGTGAGAAGGTCGAGCCGGTACATGTTCATCCGCATCAGAAACGAGGCCTGTTCCGTGGAGCTTTGCAGCGGGATGAAGCCCATATCGTAGCCAAGCGGCGCCGAGGGCTTGGCGGGCGGCATGTGGATTTTGATGATGTCCAGCGCGTCGTCGGCCTCAAAGCCCGAATCCATGTATAACGAAAGCATGGGCGCGTCGTCCATCCCGACCTGCGCAAACACGCGCGCCTTTAAATACGGGGTTTGCTGGTGCAGCTGGATGGCGCGCGCTAGAAGCGCGCCCAGGAGC
>JBDRTL010000187.1:0-3903 GCA_043824045.1 Bacillota bacterium | reverse complement strand
ATCTCATGTAGCATCTAGTCATTGCGTTGCAGTGTGCCACGATGTTTATTTAAATCGACAAAGAAAAGCGCGTTACGGCCATCTGCCGGGAACACGGCGTGCAGGTGTTTAAGGCCAAAGCCGTGATCCTTGCGATGGGCTGCCGCGAGCGCCCCAGAGGCGCGCTGGCGATTCCCGGCACGCGCCCCGCCGGTATCTTTTCGGCGGGGACAGCGCAGAAATTCGTGAACATGCACGGCTGCATGCCAGGCAAGCGTGTGGTGATCCTCGGCAGCGGCGATATCGGGCTGATCATGGCGCGCAGGATGACCTTGCAGGGCGCGAAAGTGCTCGCCTGCGCGGAGCTGCTTACGTATTCCAGCGGCCTGAACCGCAATATCGTCCAATGCCTGTACGACTACGGTATTCCCTTGCTGTTAAGCCACACGGTGGTGGACATCCAGGGGCGGGAGCGGCTCGAAGGCGTCACGATCGCAAAGGTGGACGAAACCCTGAAGCCGATCAAAGAAACCGAAACCTACTACCCCTGCGATACGCTGCTTTTGTCCGTCGGGCTGATCCCCGAAAACGAGCTGACCCGGCAGATCGGCGTGGATATGTCGGATGTCACGCAGGGCGCCGTGGTGGACGATACCCTGCAAACGAGTATGGAAGGCGTGTACGCATGCGGCAACGTGCTGCACGTGCATGATCTGGTGGACTACGTCAGCGAGGAAAGCGCAAAGGCGGGCAGGGCCGCCGCGGACTACGTATTGGATAAGGCGGGAAAGAATAAATCCGTAATCCGTGTCAAAGACGGAAACGGCGTGCGCGGCGTTGTGCCGCAGCGTATCCGCACAACGATGCAATCCGGACAGGCCGCCGACGTCCGCCTGATGTTTCGGCCGGACCGCGTGTACCAGAACGTATCGGTGCAGGTGTTGGACGGCGATCAGATCGTCCGCTCGGTCAGGAAGCGCATTCTTGCGCCAGGGGAGATGGCGGATATCGTTCTGCCCGCGGAGACCGTGAAGAATCTGTCGGCCAAAGGTTTGACCGTGCGCATCGACGGATAAGGAGCAGTATGGAACAGACGATTACCTGCATCAATTGCCCGCTCGGCTGCCGGATGACGGTAGAGGTGGATGGAAATAAAGTAACGCAAGTCAAGGGAGCCGGCTGCAAACGCGGGATCACCTACGCGCAGCAGGAGGCCGTCGCGCCCACGCGTATGGTGACGGCGGTGGTCAGCGTGCCCGAATGCGCGCTGCCGCTGAGCGTGAAAACAGCGTCTCCGATACCCAAGGATAAGATTTTCGACTGTATGCGGGCGATCGAAGCCGCGAAACCGTCCATGCCGATCCGGATCGGCGACGTGATCTGCAAGAACGTCTGCGGCACGGGGATCGACGTCGTATCGACGCGCGAACTGCCATAGCCTTGCTTGCGGACGGCTCCGATTCGTGCTATGATTCGGATACAGAAAGAAAATTACGATCCGAAGGGGTGATCGCATGCCCGTCAGAGTGAGAGTCGTCGCGGTGATTTGCATTTTGGCCGTCATTACGGTTGCGTTTGTCTTTCTGTACTTCAATAAAAAGAACACGATGAAATCGCTGGACGCGCAGTACGTCGAAGCGCTTTCGTATCATCAATACTTGGAGAACAAGGAAAACAGCCTGCGCGCGACGCTGGAGGCCATGGGCACTGACGCGTTTATCGAAAACCTGGCGCGGACGCTGTACGGATATATGAAATCGGATGAGATCCGCTTTGTGATCACCAATCCCGAAGTCCTGTACGGTTATCAGGATTAAGGAAGCGCCATGAGAGCGGCGGCAATCGGCATCGGCTCCAATTCGCTCCGGCTGTTGGTCGCCGACGTGAAATACGGTCAGCTCACCGCAATCCTCCGCGACAGGGAAGGGTTGCGTGTTTTTGCCGCCCTCAATGAAAATCTCGAGATATCGCCCGATATGATACGCGTCGCCTGCGAAAGCGTGGCAAGGATGAGGCGGATCGCGGAAAGGCTGGGCGCAGAAGAGATCCGCCTGTTTGCCACCAGCGCCGTGCGCGACGCGAAAAACAAAAGCGCTTTAGGCATCGCGCTGCTCAAAGCAGCGGGGTTGATGCTCGATATCTGCTCCGGGGAGCTGGAAGCGAAGCTTTCCTTCCTCGGCGCTACGGAGGCCGTGCGCTCCGGGATGATCGATATCGGCGGCGGCTCGACGGAAATCGTGATCGGGGAGCGGGACATAATCGACTACGCATGCAGCCTGCAGGCAGGCGCCGTGCGGCTGTTTCGGGAGATGCCTATCCTTAGCGCCCGGGACGCGCACCGCGTGAAAGAAGCCGTCTCACGCCTTCTACAGCCGCATTTGTCTGAAATATCGCAAATGAAAACGCCAGCCGAATGGGTTGGCGTTGGGGGAACCTTTACGGCGGCCGCGACGTATATGCTGGAGATTGCCTGGGATACCGATGCAGGCATCCACGGCTTTCTGGCGAAGCGGTTAGCAGTGATGCGCGCAATGGAAACGCTCGCGGGAATGACGCCCGAGCAGCGCGGAAACCTGCATACCATCCCGCCGGACAGGGCGGATATCATCGTCCACGGCTTTGCCATCCTGCTGGGGTGCATGGAATCACTGCAAATCCGGCAGATTAAAGTATCCGAGCGCACCAATCTGGACGGCTATCTGAAACTTTTTATAATGGGCGAATGAGGATCAGTGGCGTCAGCTCGTCGCCCTGACCGCTGGGATTATCGCGCATCGCGTCCTGAATCTGCCCGTCGGTCAGCGGGAAGTTCTTCGACTTGCCCAGTTGATCGCGCTGAATATCGTTGGCGTCCATCAGCACGACGGGGATGCCCGTTTCTTTCGCAAGCGCGTCGCAAAGCTCGTTTGGGTTGGGGGGATTGATGGTGGCCAGCTCATGGTAGCGCTTAAAGCTGGAGCGGAAGTAAAAGCCGTCAATTCCGCCGACGCCTTTGCCGCAGACCCTGTAAAACAAGCCTTTCACGCCGAAAGGACGGGTCACCGCGCTTAAAAGCGCCGCGAGCAGCACGCGCGGAAGGCCGACCATATCGATAACCAACTGCAATTTATAGGGCTCGTGCATGCCCACGCCGGTGGAGTTGATGCCGGCAAAGCGCCACATCAGCCTGGCGAAAAACCCGGGCTTCACCTGGCCGCGGGTGCGGACGTTTTCAGAACACATGCACATCACTTTCGCACCGAAGGAAAGCACGTCGCCGGGTTGATACAAGGGGCGCACATACTTTTCCACAAGCGCTGCCTGGCTTTCGCCGACCTCCACAAAATGCGTCTGCAAGGCAAAACGTTGGTATTTCTTTCCGTCCCCGCCTTGGATGATTCCGCGGTCGAAATACGCCAAACCGTTTTGTTCGCGCCGCTGTGCCGCCAGATTTCTTCCCTTGTCCTCGGCCATCTTGAGAGCCCCCCTAAATTTTGTCAAAGAAGGCGGTACCTTCCTCGCCGCAGAGAATACCCAATTCATTGAAGCGCAGGAATACGGGCTTCGCTTCGATGTATTTGAGGATCGTATCAAAGCGCACGCTCTCGGAATAGGTCAGGAGCGTAAACGATACGCCGTGCTTTTTGGCACGGCCGGTTCGCCCGATACGGTGCAGATAATACTCGTTCTCGTTGGGAAGATCGTAGTTGATGACGGCTTCCACGTCGTCCACGTCGATACCGCGGGCCGCGACGTCCGTCGCCAGCAGAATCTGAAACTTGCCTTTGCGAAACGCCTGCATTACCTCGGTGCGCGCGCTCTGCCGCATATCGCCGTGCAGGCATTCCGCCTGATAACCGGCCTTCTGCAGCCGGTTGGTGAGCCGCTGCGTCATATCCTTGGTGTTCACAAACACCATGATACGGCTGAACTCGTCGCTGTCGA
>JBDRTL010000186.1:0-4478 GCA_043824045.1 Bacillota bacterium | reverse complement strand
CGTAAGGGCTGATATGCATTCCCTCGGCGAAAAGCTCGCCGCCCCGCACCATGCAGAAACTCTCTTTTAAGTTAATCCGCCCGTCGCGTACGCTTTTGACCTCTGTACCGCGCAAACTCATCCCACATTCATAACGATCTTCCACGAAGTAGTCGTGGAAGGCTTTCTTATTGTGGGCGATGGGCTTAATGCCTTTTTGCCGCGGCACAAAGCTTCCTCCCTCATGTTTGGCAATCGCATGTCTCAACCATCTTTAACATGCATCTCATTATATCATAATTCAGACTTGTTGCAAAGACTTCCGCCGTACTCTATAATGAGTACAAACTGCTGAGGAGGTACCGGTATGTCCGTTGATTCGATCCGTACAATGTCCCAGGCCGCGCGGCGTGCGGGTCTTTCGCTGTCGGCTTTGAACATTGAGCAGCGCAACGCGGCCCTCAATGCCATCGCCGAGGCCATCCAGGCGCATGATCATGAGATATACAACGCCAACGCGCTGGACCTGCAGGCCGCCGCGGAGGAAAGGCTGGCCGCACCGCTGCTCTCCCGCCTGCGTTTTGACGAAAGCAAGGCCGAGCGCGTGACGGACGGATTAAATGCGCTCGCCGAGCTGCCCGATCCGCTGGGGCACGTGCAGTACGCCATGGAACTGGCCGAAGGCTTGAAACTCTACCGCACCTCCTGCCCCATCGGCGTGATCGGCGTGATCTTTGAAAGCCGCCCGGACGCGCTGGCGCAGATCTCCTCGCTGTGCCTGAAATCCGGCAACGCAGTGCTTTTAAAGGGCGGGCGCGAGGCCGCGCGTACCAACAAAGCGCTGTACGACGCGATACTCGAGGGCACGCGCAGCGCCGGCATCCCCGACGGCTGGTGCCACCTTCTGAAAACCCGCGAGGATGTGAGCGCCATGCTCAAGCAGGACGACTGCATCGACCTGATCATCCCGCGCGGTTCCAAGCAGTTCGTGCGCTATATCATGGACAATTCCAACATCCCCGTGCTCGGCCATGCCGACGGCGTGTGCCACGTGTACGTGGACGCGAAGGCCGATTTGGACACTGCGCTCAAGGTGACGCTCGATTCCAAGGCCTACCGCTTCTCGGTATGCAATACCGCGGAAACCCTGCTGGTGCACCGGGATATCGCAAAGGACTTCCTGCCTGTGGCGGCTGTGGCGCTGAAGGTGAAAAACGTTGAAATCCGGGGGGATGAAGCGACGTTTGACTTAATCGAGTGCAAACGCGCCACGGAGGAAGACTGGAGCACCGAATATCTGGACGCGATCCTCTCCGTGAAGGTGGTGGACAGCCTGGACGAAGCGATCGACCACATCAACCGCTACGGCTCCGGCCATACCGACAGCATTGTCTCCCGGGATTTAGCCGCCGTCGAGCGCTTTATGGCGCTTGTGGACAGCGCCGACGTATTTGCCAACTGCTCCACGCAGCTTGCGGACGGGTTTATCTTCGGGCTGGGCGCGGAAGTGGGCATCGCCACGGGCAAACTGCACGCCAGAGGCCCGATGGGGCTGGAGGGCCTGTGCACCTATAAATATAAGCTCTATGGCAAGGGGCACACCCTGGCCGACATCAACGACGGCAAAACGCCGCTCATTCACCGGAAACTGGACGTTTAGGGGGAGTAATATTGGATCACATCATCCAAATCGACCATCTCAGCAAATCCTACGGCAACGTGCAGGCCGTGAAAGACATCAGCTTTTTCGTGGAAAAGGGAAAGCTGTTTGCCTTTCTGGGTCCCAACGGCGCGGGGAAGAGCACGACGATCAACATGATCTGCACCTTCTTGAAACCCAACGCCGGCGCCGTACAGGTGAACGGCTACACGCTGGGCAAGCAGGACGACGGCATCCGCCAGTCCATCGGCGTGGTGTTTCAGGACGGGCTTTTGGATAACCTCCTGACCGTGGAGGAAAACCTGTACGTGCGCGGTTCGCTGTACGGGCTGACAGGCAATGCGCTCAGGGACGCCGTGAAGCATGCGATCGCCGCCGTCAGCATCGAATCGTTTGCGGGCAGGCGCTACGGCAAGCTCTCCGGCGGGCAGCGCAGGCGCTCGGATATCGCCCGCGCGCTGGTAACGCAGCCGCAGATCCTCTTTCTGGACGAGCCGACCACGGGACTTGACCCGCACACCCGCCGCGCGGTTTGGGATACGATCCTGAACCTGCAAAAGACGACGGGCATGACCGTGTTCCTCACCACGCACTACATGGAGGAGGCTGACGGCGCCGATTACGTGATCGTGATCGACGACGGCAGGATCGCCGCCAAAGGCACGCCCACGGAGCTGTGCGAAAGGTACGCGCATGATAAACTGTACCTGCATTGCGCGGACATGGACAAGGTAAAGGAATGTTTAAGCGCCAGAAACGTCGCCTATACGCAGGTCGCCGGCAACCTGATCGTGGGTATCGCCAATACCTTTGAGGCGCTGCCGCTGGTGGAAGGCTGCCGCGAATACCTGAAGGGATTTGAGGTCACGGTCGGCTCGATGGATGACGCGTTCCTCGGCATTACGGGAAAGGAGCTGAGAGAATGATCGCTTTCACCAGGCGCAACCTCAAAGTCTTCTTCCGCGATAAGGCCGCGGTCTTCTTTTCGCTGCTCGCCTCGCTGATCATTATCGGCCTGTACGCGCTGTTTCTGGGCAACAATATGGCGTCCTACATCCGGGAACTGCCAAACGCGCGCCTGCTGGTGGACCGCTGGCTGGTAGCCGGCCTGGTGTCCATCACCTCCATCACCACCGCGATGGGCGCGTTCGGCGTGATGGTGGAAGACAAAACCAAGCAAATCGTCAAGGATTTCTTCACCTCCCCCATCCGCCGCTGGAAGCTGATGGGCGGGTATATCTTCTCGGCGTTCATCATCGGCTACATCATGTCGGTCATCACCCTGCTCGTCTCCCAACTCTATATCCTCGCACAGGGAGGCTCGATGATCAGCCTGGCGGCCTACGGCAAAACGCTGCTGATATTGCTCCTGGCAGGGTTTTGCAACACGACGATGGTGTTCTTCTTCGCGGCCTTCTTCTCCACGGAAACCGCGTTTTCCACCGCGGCCACCGTGCTTGGCACGCTGATCGGCTTTGTGACGGGCATCTACATCCCCATCGGCGTCCTGCCCGAGAGCGTGCAATGGGTGATCAAGCTGTTCCCGGCCTCGCACGCCGTGGTGCTGATGCGCCAGATCCTGACCGAGGCGGTGATCGCACCCTACAAAGCCACCATTCCCGCCGCCGCGCTGACGGAGATGAACCGATCCATGGGGATTGAGTACTATATCGGGCAGAACCCGCTGCCCGGCTACGTCAGCCTGCTGATTCTCGCAGGCGTGGGCGTGCTGTTCTTCCTGCTCTCGCTTATTCACATCATGCGCAAGCGGACGTAGGGATTATGCTGGAATGCAAAAACAGGCCGCGGACGCGGCCTGTGTTATTGTATATCGGGGCTTCGCCCCTATCACCCCGACAAGGGCTTTGCCCTTGACCATTCATTAGCCGCGCATGCGCGGCTAAAGGAGGGGTTCAGGGGCACTGCCCCTGATCAGGGTTTTAGGGATGAAATCCCTAATTCCCAGCTACACTAAGCTTCCCGACATCCACGCTCGGGGAGCCGAACGCGCCCTGCGGGAAGGTGAGGTCGCTGCCGACGGCGCGGACGGACTTGAGCATCTCAAAGAAATTGCCCGCGATGGTGATCTGTTCCACAGGCCGCTCAATCCTGCCGTTTTTAATCAGGAAGCCCTTGGACAGAAGCGAAAAATCGCCGCTGACCGCGTTTGCGCCCGCGTGCAGCCCGTCCACCTCTTTGATCAGCAGGCCGTCGCCCATATCTTTAAGCAACTGGTCAAGGCTTGTTCCGCCTTCTTTAAGGTAAAAGTTCGTCGGCGACACGCGGACAGGCGACGACTAGCTGGCTTTGCTGGCGTTTCCAGTACTCTTCACGCCGTCTTTGTTGGCTGTTTTCAGGTTGTGCAGGAAGGTTTTCAGCACGCCGTTCTGTATCACGGCGTGGGCACCGCCGGGCACGCCCTCGGCGTCGAACGGGCGGGACGCGATGCCCTCCGCGCGCAGCGAATCGTCCATCAGTGTCACGGCCGGCGCGGCGACGGTCTCGCCGATCCTGCCCTGGAAGACGGACAGGCTTTTCTGCACGTTTTCGGCGGAGAAAGCTTCGGCGAATACCTCCAGCATGTCCGCCAGCGCGCGGTGGTGGATGATCACGCGGTACTGTCCGGAAGCCACGGGCGACGCGTGCAGCATGGATACGGCGTCCTCCGCCGCTTTCGTGCCGAGCGTTTTTGCGTCCAATGCTTTGAAGCCGCGCCCGATCTGGATGGCAAAGCCTGTGGACGTGGAATCTCCCTCGCTTGCCACCGGCATGATATAGGCGACGCCGTAGGTGGCGGTGTACTGCTTATCCAGGCCGAAGGTGTTCATAATGCGTACGG
>JBDRTL010000185.1:0-2798 GCA_043824045.1 Bacillota bacterium | reverse complement strand
GTGCAGACGCTGGCGAAAGTCAAGGGTCTGGAGGTTTTCAAACGTTATCCCGAATACCCCGTTTTATCTGCGGACACGCTGGTTTGCTTCGGCAATATGATACTCGGCAAGCCAAAAAGCCACGCCAAAGCCGCCCAGATGCTTTCCATGCTCTCGGGCCGCTGGCACCAGGTGCACACGGGCGTCTGCCTTTTGACGCCCGACGGCTGGGTGCACGAGCGGCTTGAAACGACGAACGTTCTGTTCCGCAAGATCGACGAAAAGGAACTGCTCCGCTACGCCGCGTCCGAGGAACCGATGGACAAGGCCGGCGCGTATGCCATGCAGGGTACCGGCAGTATTCTGATCGAGCGGATCGACGGCAGCCCGTCCAACGTGATCGGCCTGCCGCTGACCACGGTGGCCGATCTGCTCAGGGACATCAACCTGTACCCGTAATCAGTATCTAGGAACGGATGTGTGACGCATGGGATTTGTGGCGCGTGATTTGGGCATCGACCTGGGAACCAGCAATACGCTTGTATACGTCAAGGGCAAGGGGATTGTTGTCAGCGAGCCCACCATCGTCGTCGTCACCAGCGATCATAAGCAGCGCCCCCGCGCCGTGGGCGATGACGCGAAGATCATGCTGGGCCGGACCACCGAGGGTATCACGGCCATCCGCCCGATGCGCGAGGGCATCATCAACGATTTTGAGATGGCGCAGATTTTGATTCAGTACTTCATCCGCAAGGCCATCGGCTCCAGCTACCTTTTAAAACCGCGCACCTTCCTCACCTGCCCGACCTCCATTTCGCCCATCGAGCGCCGCGCCGTGCTGGAAGCGGCCAAAGCGTCGGGCGCGCGCAAGGTGTATCTGGTGGAAAAGCCGTTCGCCGCGGCGCTTGGCAGCGGCCTGCCCGTGTTTGACCCCAGCGGCTGCATGGTGGTGGATATCGGCGGCGGCACTACGGACGTCGCCATCATTTCGCTGGGCGGCGTGGTCATCAGCCACTCCATCCGCGTGGGCGGCATGAAGATGGACGAGGCCATCATCAACTACATCAAGCGCGAGTTTAACATTTTAATCGGCGACCGCACCGCCGAGGAAGTGAAGCTGGACCTGGGCGCGGCGCTGCCGATCAGCGAGGAACGCAAAGCGCGCATCCGCGGCCGCGACCTGATCACCAACCTGCCCCAGACTACCGAGATCACCTCGGCGCAGATCTACGAGGCGATCCACGACCCCTGCGTGGGCATATTGAGCGCTATCAAGTGGCTTTTGGAACGCACACCGCCGGAGCTCACCGCCGACGTAATGCACAACGGCATCTACCTGACCGGCGGCGGCGCGCAGCTGTACGGCATGGACCAGATGATCGCAAGCGAGCTGGGCATCCCCGTGCTGCTGGCGAAGGAACCCGCGGACTGCGCGGTGCTCGGGCTTGGCAACATCATCGAAAACTTCGATGTGCTGGAACAACTTGGGTATTCCAGCTTCCTGAAAGAAAACTAACCCGGAGGGCAGGGCATGGACGGCAGCAAGCCGGAAAACAAGGCGCCAAGCCGCAATACCCGCAGAGGACGGCTGATACGGCGCGCCGTGATCTTTCTCACGGTGCTTGTTTTGCTTGCGCTGGCGGCGTCGCACCTGTTTGCCCTGATTACGGGCGATCAAACGCTCCGCGCGCCCGAGAATGCCGTAACCACCGTGCTCACGCCGCTGCAGACGGGTTTTTCCAGCATCGTGGACGCGGTGGTGGATTATCTGCGCACCTTAAAGCTTCGCGCCAACCTGGAGACCGCGTATAACAATATCAAGCTGGAAAACGAGCAGCTGGTGTATCAGGCGATGCTGGCGGAGGAACTGCAGCAGCGGCTGTTGGTTTATGAGGAGCTGTACGACGAGATCTCCGTCAACGAGAGCATGAACCCGGTCGTTGCGACGGTCATCGGCTGGAACGAGGGCAACTATTTCTCCGGCTTTACCATCAACAAGGGCTTAAGCGACGACGTGACGGATTTTATGGCCGTCACCATGGACGGCGCGCTGGTGGGCTATACCTACAACGTGACCCAGACCAAGGCAAACGTCCGCACCATCATCGACAGCGACGCAAGCATCGCCGCCCTGATTTCCTCCACGCGCGACCAGGGCACGGTGCGCGGCACGCTGGGCGTGGACGGCACGGCCATGTGCCGCATGTACTACCTGCCGGAGGACCACCTCCCGCGCCCGGGCGACACGGTGGTGACGTCCGGCGTCGGCATGAGCTTTCCCAAGGGCATCCCCATCGGCACCGTGCGCGAGTCCACGCGCGGCATGGAGAGCAACAAAAGCTTTGTGGTCATCGAGCCGCTGGCCGATTTTGAGCATATCGAGTACGTCATCATACTGCGCTACCGGCCCGACGCCGAGGCCATCCAGTCCATGGATACCACGGAAGACCTGGATCTGGTGCCGCTGGAGAGCCTGCGCCCGATTCCCACCATCCAGATCGGCTCGGACTTCTTCCAGCTTGCGCCCACGCCCGAGCCCACGGAGGCCGCGCCGCAGGAGACCGTCGGGGCGGACGGCGCCGTGATTTATGTCACTCCCACGCCGCCCGGCACGAACGCCATCGAGTATAACGTGCCCGACAGCACGGACGGCAATCTCAACCCCTACAACTACACCCTCCCGCCGACTCCGTCGCCGACCCCGACGGTGCCGCCGCTGGAACTGACTGTGGAGGAGGATGCCGATTGATCAAACGAGGCATCCAGTGTGCCATACTTTCGCTGCTGGCATACCTGCTGCAGTCCGCGGTCGCGCGCCA
>JBDRTL010000184.1:0-3630 GCA_043824045.1 Bacillota bacterium | reverse complement strand
CCGGTATTCGCCCTCCTCACGCCTTGTTTTAAACAAAACAGCCTCAGAATCTGAACGTTCCATCTCATGTCGACACCCCCTAGCACAATCTCAAAATCCGCGAAGCGTTCGGGCGTGAAACACAGGATTTTCCCCAACGGACATCCCCTCGCTTTCCAACGTTCTCAGTATAGCAAACATGCCGCGCGCTTACAAGGCGCGCGGCCGAATCGCCGTTTTGTTGTTGCGCGTTCGGGGCATGATTTCCTGTGCTATCCAAGGAAATCGGAGAAAACCTTTGCCGTCGATTGCCGGATAATCAATTTGGAGGATATCATGATGGTGCGGGCGTAATCGCTCTTCTGCTCAATCTGCTTGTTCAGCATCTCCAACGCGCAATCCGCCACTTCCTCCAGCGGAATTTCCACCGTGGTCAGCGGTGGCGAAACGTGCCTGGAAACCGGCAAATTGTTGCATCCCACCAGGCTGATCTGCCTGGGCACCGCAATCCCAGAGCGCTTCAATATGGAAAGCACGCCGATCGCCATGGTGTCGTTTTCCGCAAAAATCGCCGTGGGCAGCGGGTCGCATTTTTCCATCATCTCGTCCGTCAGCCGGCACGCCTCGTCATGCGACATCGCCTCGCCGATCAGCAAAAGCTTGGGGTCAAACAACCCATGCTCCCGCATAAAGCGTATGTACGCCTGCTCCCGTAGGTCCGCGGGCAGCGGCTCGAAATACTCCACAACGCGGCTGCCGATGAACGCGATGCCGCGGTGCCCGAGCGCGTACAGATGCTCAAGCGCCGCCTTGGTTCCGCAGGATGTATTGACGATAACGGCATTATAGATCAGGTCGTCGGGAGACGAATCCAAAAACACGATATTGGTCGAAAACTTCGAAAGCTCTTCCGCCTTCGCGGCGGAAAAACGGCCGATGGCTACGATCCCGTCCAGCGTAGCGTCCGCGGACTGCACATACGCGCCGCCCATGGAGTGAATGCTGACAAAATCGACGTTGTTCTGCGCGCACTTCTTTTCGATCGCCCGCTCCATATACAGGTAATACGGATCTTCAATCTGATCCGTGACGCTATACCAGTTGGCAATGGCAACGCACTTGCGGCGGTTGGGCAACACGGCTTCCTTTCGCATCCGGAGGGGGACATAGTCCAAAGCCTCGGCAATTTCCAAGACCCGCACCTTTGTATCCGGAGACACGCCCAGCGTGGTGTCGTGATTGAGCACGCGGGATACCGTTGCAGGAGATACTTCGGCTGCTTTTGCAATATCTTTGATGGTTGCCATATCCGTACCGCCCTTCAAAGCGCTGTTGTGAAAGCCTCTCTCAGATATAGTAACGGATTGAAGTGAAAATGTAAAGCGAGATTGAATAATATGTCAATATATTTACTCTTATATTTAGTAAAATTTCGTAAATATCCATTGACATCCGCATCACCCTATAGTATATTTGATTCAAACAATGAAGGGAACAGGCACAAAGGATATCCGGCGCATCCCTTCATCAATCAAATAGCATGGCTCCCGGAGTCAAAAGAAAAGGAGATACGACAATGAAAAAGGTCCTATGCATCTTCCTGTCGCTCGCGCTTGTGCTTTCCCTGACGGCTGCGTTGGCTGAGGGCGAAACGGTGAAACTGACCATCTATGCCCAGTATGCCGACGACGACACCAAAGTTCCCTATGATTATGCCGTGTCCAAGCTGGCCGAAGCCTACCCCAATGTAGAGTTGGAGCTGATCGTGCAGGCGCAGGATGACGGCGCAACGCTGCTGGCGCTGGCTGCTTCCAACCACTTGCCGGATATTTATCAGACCGGCAGCGGTATCCTGTCCACATTCCGCCAGAGCGGCCAGATTATGGTGCTCAACGATGCGGCGGTGCAGACTGGTTTCATCGACAAGGTCTATCCGTCCTGCTATGATTTCCTCTATGCGGACGACGGCAATATCTACGCCTTCCCGTATGCCGGGCAGGAATATGTGCTGTGGTATTGCAACAAAGCCCTGTTCGATGAAAACGGGCTGGAAATCCCCACGACCTACGACGAGCTGCTGCACTGCATCGATGTGTTTAGCGCGGCCGGCATCATCCCCATGGCGCTTTTCGGGCAAGAGGGCTGGATTACCTCCTCGATGTACGACGTAGTCGCCTCGCGCTACAGCGCGGGCGGAATCAAGGCGCTGGATCGCGGTGCAGCCGCCATCACGGACGAAGCCTACGTTTCCGCGGCGGAAACGCTCAAGGTGCTTGTGGAGGCCGGTATGTTCCAGACGAGCGTCACCTCCACCAATTATGACCAGGCGTCTGAGCTCTTCCTCACCGGCAAGGCCGCCATGTTCCTCAACGGCCAATGGTACATCGAATCGGCGGCCACCGCGCTGGGCGACGACGCCTGCTGGATTTACTATCCGTCTTTTGACGCAGCCTCCTATGAAGCCGGCAAAGCCGTGTTCTCGGGCGGCGGTTCCATTTCCGGCTATGCCGTGAATCCGGCTTCGGAGAACGCCGCGCTTGCCGCGGAAGTCGCCGCGTTTATCAGCGAGAAGTACTGCGAAGCGAAGATTACGCTGCGCAACAATCCCCTGGTTGCCTTGAATGTTGGGATGACCAACGATACCCTGCCTGCCATGATGAATGCGTTAGTGGCTGCCATCCCCTCCATGACCAGCACAACCGCTTTCGCATGGGGCCTCACCAATCCCGTATTTGCGGACGCTATCGGCTCATGGAGTCAGGCACTGATTTCCGGTGAATACACCGTGGACGAGTTCGTTTCAGAGATCAGCGCGGCTATGGAATAAGGCATCCGCATCCACAGGGACGGCGGGCAACCGCCATCCCTCAGCTTATTGATAAAGCCCCTTTTCTTTGTCACCAGCGCGATGACGCGGACATCACTTACAAACGAGTAAGCTCTGTCCGCGCCACGCTTGGTTTCGCGAAACCGAGGCTTTCTGAATAAGCTGTCATCCCGTTGCCAAACAGGGTTTGTCAACGGTCTGAGGGACGGCGGGCAACCGCCGTCCCTGCGCGTTTACCATACGGCTTTGAATCTTTGTACGGGTTGCGATATACTGTGTACCGATATATATTGCGCACTCCGCCGCGTCTCAAAGCAGGAGGATTCATGAAAAAGTATCTGTCCAATCCCCTGGCGATCGCAGTCTTTATCACGCCTGCGCTGCTGCTGTTTGGCATATTCGTGCTGTTCCCCATTCTGCAGGTGTTCTATTTCAGTTTTTTTGACTGGGACGGCGTGAACACCGCCGTGTTTACCGGCTTTGCCATTTACGGGAAACTTTTTTCCGCTTCAGTGTTTTCCGTCGCCAATCTGAACGGTTTCAAATTTGCGGCGGTCATCACCGCTTACCAGCTTTTCTTCGCCACGCTGTTTGCCATCGCGGTGTCCGATAAGCGGATGCGCTTTCGGAAATTATTCCGCACGGCGTATTTTATCCCCGTGGTGCTCTCAGTCACGGTTGTCTGCCAGCTGTGGGCCTCTATCCTTGATCCCGACAACGGCCTGCTCAACGCGCTGATGCGCGCGCTGGGCGTCGATTTCCAGCAGAACTTTCTGGGCAAGCGTTATCAGGCCATCTACGTCATCGCGTTTGTAAACGCATGG
>JBDRTL010000183.1:0-3197 GCA_043824045.1 Bacillota bacterium | reverse complement strand
CGGTCATCCTGTTTTCCCCTTGCCGTTCAACATCACCACGGCAGTATACGCCAGCCCGGACCTGCCGCCAATCTCTTGACGCACATCAGGCGAAGGCATATAATGATGACAGTGTTCCTGAAGTGTTCGCCAGCGTCTAGTTTTTACCGACACTTCACAATTGGAACTTGAGTCCGTACGCGGCTGTCATGCCCCCGTACTTGCTACGCCAGGGGACGGCAAAAGTTAACGGCAGAGTACCAACCTGCTTATACATAGCGGGTGAAAAACATGACGCAGCGGCACTTTGGGACCGATTTATGGTTATTTGCCCTTCGGAGAGGAGCTTTTTATGCCAGTGCAAGGTTTCCCCGGAAGCCGTGATGTTGCCCGCGCAGCCATTGAGATGAGCATGTCACGGTCGCGCGAGGAAGAAATGCAGTTGAAAAAAGCGCTGTTATTGCAGGAGATTCACTCCGCCGCCGTGGATTTCGGCGGGGAGTATGTACCGTCTATCATCCGTATCATCGAACGCACCGTGATCGCCGCCAAACGCGAAGGCGTCATTAACGAAAGCCATCTGGAAGAAGGCGGCGTGGCGGGCGCGGCACGGGAGGCATTGAACCAGATCACCTCCAAGGCGCTCGGGATGAACGTAGGCGGAAAAATCGGCATCGCAAGGCATAAGGATCATGTCGCCGTCGCGGTTTATTTCGGCGTAGGGCTTGGACATCTGGATGAAATCTGCATCGGATTGGGGCATCGCGCCATATGACGGACAAGCACATTACCATCGCGATCGACGGTCCCGGCGGCGCGGGCAAGTCTACCGTGGCAGATGAAATCGCCAGCCAACTGAAGATTTTGCATCTGGACACGGGCGCTATGTACCGTGCCTTTGCCTATCAGGCGCTTTTGGAGGGCATCGACCCCGCCGACGAGCCAAAGCTTGCCGCGCTGGCCGGCCGGATACAGCTGGACATCACGTTTGAAAACGGAACGCAGCGTACCCTGGTATATGGGGAAGACGTTTCCGGGCGGATACGCACGCCGAAAATCAGCTTCGCGGCCTCCACCTGTTCCAAAGCCGGCGCCGTGCGCAGGCTGATGGTGCGCATGCAGCAGGAACTGGCCAAAACGCAGTCCATGGTGCTGGACGGGCGGGACATCGGCACCAAGGTGCTGCCCGACGCGACGCTCAAGGTGTTTTTAACCGCGTCCCCCGAGGTGCGGTCCAAGCGGCGGTATGACGAGCTGGTTGCCAAAGGGCAGAAGGCGGATTTCGCCATGGTGCTCTCGGACGTGATGGCCCGCGACCATCAGGATTCCACCCGGGCGATCGATCCGCTCCGCCCCGCGGAGGACGCCGTCGTGATCGATACCACGGATATGACACGCCCGCAGGTCGTGCAGGCGGTGCTGCGGCTTTTGGAGGAAAAACGATGAAGGATTCCGTAATCAAACCCGGCCGCTTTTCCTTCATTTACTCGTTTGTCGTCTCCTTCGCGTCGCTTTTGTTCCGCACCATTCTTCCCGTCCGGTATCACAATCTCGAAAAAGCGAAGCTGGACGCGCCTTATATTCTGATCGCCAATCACCTTTCCATGATCGATCCCGTGATCGTCGGCTACGGGTGCAAACGGTACCAGATTCGCTTTCTCGGCAAAGACGATCTGACGAAAAACCCGATCCTCCGGTTTTTATTCAGCCGGGTGCATATGATCTCCGTGCGCCGCTACAACACCGATATGAAAGCGCTGCGCGCGTGCCTGAAGGTTTTAAAAGACGGCAATGTGCTGGGTATTTTCCCCGAGGGCACACGATACAAACAGGGCGTGATGGAGGAGATGGAAGGCGGCGTCGCCATGATTGCGCTGCAGAGCGGCGTACCCATTCTGCCCGCGTATATCACGCGGAAACCGAAGCTGTTCCGCCGTATGGACTGCTATTTCGGGAATACTTTTACAGTATCGGACATCCGGGCCAAAGGGATAAACAAAGACACCGCGCAAGAGGTATTGGAGCGCATCCGCGGAATATACCGGAATTTTGTGCGTGAGAACCCGCAAACGCTGAAATAATCACTGTTTTTTCGTATTTATCTGAAAAAAGAGAAGGATTCTCCGCACGGGAAACCGAATACTGAAATTGATTATCCGTTTGGGGGTTTGTTCATGCCGATTGTCACGGCAAAGCACGCGGGCTTCTGCATGGGAGTCAGGCGCGCGGTGGACGAGGCGATGAAAGCGTCCAAACAATGCGGCGCGATCGCAACCATCGGAGAGCTGGTACATAATCCGCAGGTGATTCTCCGGTTGGAAACACAGGGCATCCGCGCGGTGGATACCCCGGCGGAAGCGGCGGGGCAAACCGCGGTCATCCGCAGCCACGGCGTGGCGCCCGGCGTCTACGAAGAGCTCAACGCCTTACAGTGCCGCACGCTCGACCTCACCTGCCCGTTCGTACAAAGGCTTCACGAAACGGTCAGCCGCTACTCGCAGGACGGGAAAACGGTCATCCTGGTCGGGCAGCGGGACCATCCCGAGGTGGTTGGAACCATCGGCTGGTGCCGCGGTGAGGTTCGCACCGTGTCCAGCACCACACAGGCGGAAGCCCTGCCGGAAATGGACGAAGCGCTGGTGGTCGCGCAGACCACCTTTCCCCATGAGGCCTGGGAAGCCATCCTGCCCGTCATCCGCCGCAGGGTGAAGCGCCTGTCGGTGGAAGATACGATCTGCACCGCCACGGTGCTTCGGCAAAACGAAGCGCGGGAACTCGCGTCGCGGGTGGACGCCATGCTCGTGGTCGGCGGCAAAAAGAGCGCCAATACCCGAAAGCTCTTTGAAACATGCAAAGCAATTTGTTTCCGCACACTACTGATAGAGTCCGCAGACGATATCCCGCCGGACTTTGCAGATATTCATTCGGAGATCATTGGAATAACCACCGGCGCAAGCACACCGGACTGGTTACTGAAGGAGGTTGTCACACGCATGACAGACAAAGAACAAATGGACCAACAAGATCCCGTTACGCAGACGGAAGAAAACAGCTTTATGGCGGATGTCGAGGCGACGCTGGTCAAGATCCGGCCGGGCCAGACGGTGACCGGCACGGTGGTGCAGATGACGGACGAGGAAGTCTGCGTCAACATCGGCTTTAAATCCGACGGGCTGATCAAACGTGAAGACTTGATCACCGAGGGCGTGAAGATGGGC
>JBDRTL010000182.1:0-9075 GCA_043824045.1 Bacillota bacterium | reverse complement strand
AGCGTACCACGACGTACAGCCTTGAATCTTGACCGAAATTGCGAAATTGCGCTTTCCCGCGCAGTGCATGGGATAGCTGATAATCAAGCAAAAAACCGGCCGCGTACTGCGCAGCCGGCCAGCCTGTTGCTTGAATATCGGCTATCCGTCGTGTGAAAACCCTTGCCGGAATTATGTGTGGTTACAGCTCACTACGCCGCGTTCCGCGTCCAAGGTCACCACCAAACCGCTTTTTAAAATTTTGGTGGCGTTTTCCGCGCCGATGATCACAGGCAGGTTCAGGCTCATGGCGGCGATGGCGCCGTGACCGTTGATATCGTCGTCTTCCAGCACCAGGCCGCTGGATTTGCGGATCTGCGGCAGCAGCTGGTTGGTCGTCTGGCGGATCACCAGAATATCGCCCTCGGCGAAATGATCGGCCGCCTCCTGCTCGCTTTGGCACACGCACAGCTGCGCGCACGCGCTGGAACGGCCGAAGCCGCGCCCCGTGACCAATATATGCCCCACGACGTGCACCTTCATCATATTCGTGGTTCCGCTGATGCCAAGGGGCACGCCAGCGGTCATCACCACCACCTCGCCGTCGTGCAACAGCCCCGCCTTCTCGCCCGTATCCACGGCGCGCTCGAACAGGTCGTCGGTGTTGTAGGCCTCCTCCATCGTCAGCGGAATCACGCCCCAGCTCAGGTTGAGCTTCCGGCGGGTGCTCTCGTCGGTCGCGCAGCAGATGATGGGGCAGTTGGGCCGGTACTTGGAGATCATGCGCGCGGTGCGCCCGGATTTGGTCACCGTCAGGATGGCCGCCGCGCCCAGGTCGTGCGCGGAGGTGACGGCGGCATGGCTGATGGCGTTGGTCACGTCCGGAATGCGGTTGCTCTCGCGCTCCTGAAAGCGCTTGATATAGTTGATATCGGCTTCGGTGCGCGCGGCGATGCGCACCATCGTCTGTACGGCCTCCACGGGATACTTGCCCGCGGCGGTCTCGCCCGAAAGCATGATGGCGCTGGTGCCGTCGTAGATGGCGTTGGCGACGTCGTTGGTCTCGGCGCGCGTAGGGCGCGGGTTTTGCATCATGGAGTCCAGCATCTGCGTCGCGGTGATCACGGGCCTGCCGGAGGAATATCCCTTGTGAATCAGCTGTTTCTGGATCACGGGCACGTCCTCCAGCGGAATTTCCACGCCCAGGTCGCCGCGCGCGACCATGATGCCGTCCGACACGCGTAGAATCTCGTCGATATGCTCCACGCCCCGGCGGTTTTCGATCTTGGCGATGATCTGCGGGTCCTCTCCCGGCTCGCTGCCCAGGAGCTTTCGGATTTCGAGGATATCCCCGGCGCAGCGCGTAAACGAGGCGGCGATGAAATCCACGTGGTTCTTCAGCCCGAAGCGGATATCGTCGATATCCTGCCTGCTTAAAAACGGCATGGTCAGGTGCGCGCCCGGCACGTTGATGTTCTTGTGATCGCTGACCATCCCCGCGTTTTCCACGCGGCAGACGATATCCCCGCCCTCGACGGCGGTCACGCGCAGGCTCACCAGCCCGTCGTCGATGAGCACGGCATCGCCCGGGCGCAGGTCGCCCGCGAGCTGCGGATAGCTGATGGATACGGCTTCCGCCGTGCCGGGCACCGGCTTACCGCACAGGCGGAACGCCTGCCCTTTTTCCAGATACACCTGCCGCTCTTCAAACGTGCCCACGCGGATTTCCGGCCCCTTGGTATCCAGCATTATGGCAATCGGCAGCCCCAGCTCCTTGCGCAGCCGCTTCACCCGCACGATGGTCTCGCCGTGCGACTGGTGCGTGCCGTGGGAGAAGTTGAGCCGCGCGACGTTCATGCCCGCGCGCATGATTTCGCGCAGGATATCGTCGTCGGCGGTCGAGGGCCCCAGCGTGCAGATGATTTTCGTTTTCAGATGCGTCATGCGTTCATCCCTTTGCCCTCAGCGGGCGGCCTTCGTCTCCAGCGCAAGCAGGTACTCCTTCACCGGCAGCCCGCCGCCGTAGCCCACCAGCTTGCCGTTTGCGCCGATCACGCGGTGGCAGGGGCAGAAAACCGGCAGCGGATTTTGGTGGTTCGCCATGCCCACGGCGCGCGCGGCTTTCGGATTTCCGATCCGTCTGGCCACTTCGCCGTAGGACAGCGTTTCGCCGTAGGGGATTTCCAGCAGCGCGTTCCAGACCGATTGCTGAAAGGCGGTGCCTTCGGGCGCCATCGGCACGGTGAACGCCTTGCGCCTGCCCGCAAAATACTCTTTAAGCTCTGTTTCCGCCTTGCGCAAAAGTGGAGTGGCCTTTTGCTGTTCGCCGGGCTCGGCGCGCTGCGCAAAGCGCAGTTCCTTGAGCGCGCCGTCCGCCTCCATGAGCGTCATCACGCCCAAGGGTGTTTTCACAAACAGCACGGATTTCATCATGTGTCAGCCTCCTCAAGGGTCAGTTTTCGCCACAGCGTAAAGGGGCAGAGGAACAGCACGGCGCAGCACAGCATAAGCAGCGCGTAATCGCGAAGCAGGCTGCCGGAGCCGTCCATCGAAAACTCGAGCATCACACAGGCCGCCACGGTGAGCAGCGCAATCAGCCAGGTGAGGATCAGGCGCGGGCTCGCTCCTTTTCTGCGCAGGAAAAACGCGAGGTACAGGCTAAACAGCGCCAATATCCCAATCCCCAGCGGGATATGGCCGGACAAGTCGAGCACGTGGTTGACCGGCGCGACCATCAGGATAAAAACGAACGCCATGAGCGGCGGAATCGTCCACGCGGCTGTCACGGCGTCGCGCGCGCCGCGCAGCTTTCTAAAGCGGCGGCAGAATACGCCCAGCACGATCAGTACCGTCAGCAGCGCCAACACCTGCTGCACGCGGATGAACCCGAGCACCATGTGCCCGTCGTCCCGCATGCTTTCAAACAGGATCTGCCCCGCGCCGTACAGCGCGAAAAACAGCAGCGACAGGTCGCCTTCCCGGCGGTTTCGTTTGGAGCGCAGCAACAGCATCAGCCCGAACACGATCAGCGCGAAGGCCGCCTCGTAGCGGTACACCGCCAGCCGGTGCAGCTCCAGCGCGCCCATCTGTTCGGTGACGAACAGAAACGGCAGGTTTCCGGCAATCGCGCCGGCTTCCACCTGGCTGCCAATGCCCAGTTCCCCGGTGAACCCCTCGGCCAGCCGCAGGCCGAACAAAAGCAGCCCCATCGGCAGGGTGACGGCGTCCAGAAGCGCCCCGAAACGGATTTTCCGGATTTTCGCGGCCAGCAGCGCGGCAAGCGTTAGCCCAAAGAGCAGCCCCGCCATGCTGAAGCCGCCGTCCCAGAAGGAAAGCATGCGGATTGGCTGCGCGATGGTCTCAAAGAAATACCCGGCGTTCACCGCGCAGAAAAAGACGCGCGACACGATCAGCCCCAGCGGGATGCCCAAAACGCCGTACAGCAGCACCGCTTCGGCAAAGACGCGGGTTTTCCGCTTCATCCACACGGCGATCCCCAGATAGCAAAGCGCGGCAGCGCCCGCTGCAAGGCCGTACCCGTAGCCGGTCAGTCCCCATACAGTGAATGTCATGCGCTCTCCTAATTGTCGATCGCCGACGCGAAATAGATCACGTCGCTCACGTCGCGCTCGTTGACGTCCTTTACGCTGACCAGCTGATGATGGAACACCAGCGCCGAGGAGTTGCCGCCGTCCAGCGCATAGGCCTGCTCGCAGCCAAGCTCGTGCATGAAGGCGGCCAGTTCCTCCACGGTAATCCCGTTATTGTTTGCGATACGCCCGTCCACCGTCACCAGCACATAGGTGAGCGGCGCAAGCTGCCCGATGGCCGCGCGCGGTTCGTCGCCATAGGGATTGAACTGATAATTCTCGGGGATCTCCTGCTGCTCTGCGTCCACCACCAGCGCGGGGCCGAAGAAGAACCCGTTGATAATCTCATGCTCCTGTAAATACGTGGCCACGGCAACCTTCTGGTTGCTTTTCCCGCGCCCGATAATATGGAAATCAGCGTTCTCGTCGATCAGCAGCAGATCCATATTATCCGAAGTCGCCTGCCGGTAGGTTTCACCCTGCCGCACGATGTACCCGGCCTTTTTATCGATATAATAATCCCCGTTGATCAGCAACACGGCGTTCATGCTCTTGGAAAATACGGTGGGCTTTAAGGTGCGGCTGGAGCCGAGCTTGCCCGCGACGGCCGTGCGCAGCTGCGTGGGGGTTGCGATTTTCACGTACGCGACGTGGAAGGTGGAATCGTATTGCCGCACTTCGGTCAGCTCCACGATGATGGTTTCGTCGCTGTAGCTCGTTTCGGTGAAGTTTTCCTCAACGGGCACACGCCCGGGTTCCTCGCGGTCAAGCGGCAGATAGGAAACGCTGTTCACCGGCAAAATCACATCCGTCAATCCCGCGCTTGCCAGGCGGCGCACGGCGCCGCCGAGGGTGTAGTCCCACGCGTCCCCGCCGGTCCATTCGGTATCGGCTTCCTCCTGGTAGCGCGCCGCGGCCTCCGGGAGGATGGCGCCCGAGGGCGCCAAAAACGTGAGCGACAGCGCCATCAGCGTAAAGATCACGGTGTAAACGAGGATACGGCGGTTTGCGTTTCGCATAGCCAGCCTGCCTTTCCTGTCCTTGGGTACCCCTGATATTATATAACATCGGCCCGGCATCCACAAGACTGTCCAAAGCCCTGCGGATATGGTAAAATGTAAACAAAAACCGGGAGGATGAACGCTGTGGAACACCGCGCGCGAATAAGCCGCTACCGCGACGAACTCAAAGGTCTGGCGATGCTGTGGATCGTCTGGTTTCACTCGGGATTGGCGCTGCCCGGGATTGCCGGCGACCTGCGGCTTCTGGGCTACGGCGGCGTGGATATCTTCCTGTTTCTGATGGGCATGGGGCTATGCTATTCCCTTCAAAAATCAAGCGACCTGCGCGGCTATCTTTCGCGCCGCGCGGCGCGGCTTTTGCCCGCGTACCTGCCGGTTGTGATCGTCTGGATGGCCGTCACGTACCCGCAGTCCGGCTATTCCGCCGCGCAGGTTATCAGCGGCATCGGCGGCAACCTGTTCATGGTGGGGTACTGGCTGGGGCTTCCCGGTGTGTACAACTGGTTTGCCAACACCGTGTTCACCTTCGCGCTGATCGCCCCGGCCGTCTACGCGGTGCTGCGCGGGGGCAAAACCCGCGGGCTGATCGTGCTTCTCGTGATCGCCTTTGGCATCGGCGCGGCGAACGTCGGCATGGAGCAGATGATGCCGGTTTCGCGGCTGCCGGTATTCATCCTCGGTATGGCGTTCGGGCTGTGGCAGGGGAGCGCAAAGCGCGCGCGGCTCAATATCCTGCTCCTGCTATCGTTTGTCGCGGGGCTGTTCCTCGTAGAATACTGCATGCACCGGCAAACCTGGCTGCTGATCGATTACGGCATGTACTGGTTTCCGTTCATTCTCATCACGCCGCCGCTGTGCATGGGGCTTGCGTTTTTGTTTCACAAAGCGGACGGCATCCAAAAAGCCTTTGCCCCGCTGCGCTGGGTGGGCAAAAGCTCGTTTGAGATCTACCTGATCAACGTATGGATTTACGAACTCTCCAAGCAGTATTCCGTTTCCGCTTGGATGGGAGCGCTGCTGTGCATCGGTAATATCCTGCTCGGTATTGGGTATCACCTGCTTATCAGGAAACTTTCCCCACAACCTTCTTCGGCAGCATCGGCAGAATAATCCCGCCGAGGATCATCGCGATTCCCGCGGTGATCGCCTGCACAACCTGCGCGGCCGCGGCGGTGGAAAGCGCCGCCTGAAACGCAAGCCCCTTGGCCGAGGTAAGCACCGTGGCCTGCCCCAGGGCGATCACGGCGAACTTAATAAGCGCGGCGGTCACGCCCACTGTGGCCCAGCGCGGCCAGACGATAGCCAGAGACGCTTTGTCCTTCTGAGCGAACAGCGCGTACAGGATCGCCAGCACGGCGTTGCCCGCGATAATCCACGGCACCATCGGAAGTGTGGCGTGCCCCTGTAAAAGCGCGATCAGCGGCGTGATGGCCGATACCGCGACCCCGCTGAAAAGCCCCACCGCCGTCGCGGCGACGATCAGGCAGAGGTTGACCAGGCTTGAGATGATGTACGTCGATACGATGTTGCTGCCGCCCAGCACAAAGCGAAGCTGCTGAAATACGATGGCAAGCGCGATGATCAGCGCGGTGGTCACGAGTTTTCGGATATTTTGAGAATTCATCATGAATAAACCTCGTTTCATTTCTTTTTCGTCAGGGCGCTTTTCACCTGCACGCCCTGCAGGTTGCCGAGCTTGGCCGTAAGCGACCCGATCGGCAGGTTTTCGCCTTCCACAATCCGCCCGATGACGGCCGACGCGGACCGGCTGTCCGGCACGCCGACGCGCGCCTTGACCACCGCCGCGTACTCGCCGATGATATGGTTGACCTCGCCGGCGACCGCGCGGTCGTCCAGCACGACGCCGATAAAGCCCAGCCGGATTTCACTGTCCATGCGCGTTCCTCCCAGTTATCTGGATTGAAAAACAACAGCCATGCCAAAAGCCTAGCTGTTGTTCAAATACAGATTTGCCATTGTATTCCTCCTCTCTCTTCGCCGTCGGCCTGCGCCTTTGGCGTCAACAGGATGTTTCCGTTCCTCGCATTCCCCCTGATGGCTGTGCCACGCGGAGTGATGCTTTACAAATCGCAGTATATCACAAATCACAGGCATTGAAAACGGTGATAAGTTTGCTAAATCCGTATCAGGGCGCAATCAGGGCCAGCGCGGCCTCATGGGCTTTTTTAAGCTGCGCGTCGTTCATATCGCCCAGCTGGAAAATCTGGTTTACCTGATCCTCGGGCAGCGATACCGCCACGTCCGGCGTGATGCCGACCTTGTTGAGGGAATTGCCGTCGGGGGTGAAGTACTGGGCGCTGGTCAGCTGCATGCCGTCGGTGTTTTCGTCATACGGGTCGAGCGCGATCACGGACTGCACCACGCCCTTGCCGAAGCTCTGGACGCCCACGACCGTCGCAATGCCGTAGTCCTGCAGCGCGCCCGCGAGGATCTCCGACGACGAGGCGGAGTATTCGTTCATCAAAATCACGAGGGGGATGTCCAGCTTGCCCTGGTCGGCGTAATAAAACTCCTGCCGGCCCGCGCGGTCTTCCAGATAGGTGACCACGTCGCCGTCGAGGAAGTTGCCCGCGATGTACACGGCGTCCTCCACCCAGCCGCCGGGGTTGTCCCGCAGGTCAAAGATCAGCGCCTTCATGCCCTGCGACACCAGCGAATCCAGATGCGCCTTGAAGCTCTGGGCGCAGTCGCCCGCGAACTCGTAGAGCAGAATGTAACCCACGCTGCCCGTAAGCATCTTGGAGGATATGCGGTTGACGTGGATCACGGCGCGCACGACATCAAACTCGAGAATTTCATTGTCGCGCAAAACGCTCAGATGCACGGGCTCGCCCACGGTGCCGCGCATGATATCCACCGCTTCCTGCAGGGTGTAGGCGTTCACGTCGAGGTCTTCCACCGTCACCAGCACGTCGCCCTTGCGCAGGCCGGCCTCTTCGGCGGGGCTGCCTTCAAACGCGCGGATGATGGTGCACAGCTCCGTGATATAGGAGGCGGAGATCTGGATGCCGATGCCGGCGTACTCGCCCTCGTCGTCCTCCCACATATCCGAGAACTGCTCGGAATTGTAGTAGTAGGAATAGGGGTCGTCCAGCGCCGCCACCATGCCGCGCTTGGCGCCCTCGATCAGCGTATCGATGTCCGTTTCGGTATAGTAATACTCGCCGATATAGTCGGCGATCTGGTCAAGCGCCGCGTATTTCTGATAGCGCTCGTACTCGCTTTTGGGAATGGTAACGGTCTCTTCCGGCGTTTGGTAGGGCGCGAAAAGCTGCGCTTGGGCGTATGGCGCGGCCGCGCCGAGCAGAAGCGCCGTTGCCAGAATGAGCACAATCCATAGCGTCCGTTTTTGTTTGCTGCGTTTCATGTTCGTCACCTTCTAATAAATCTGCCGGGGTTTTTCATGGCCGCACTTTTTGAGTTCATGGAGAATCTTAAACGTGACGGCGTCGTCGAATTTGCGCAGGTCAAGGCCGGTCTGCCGCTGTACCTTGTCCAGCCGGTAGACCAGGGTATTCCGGTGGATGTACAGCTGCCGCGCGGTATCGGAGAGGTTTAAATCCTTGCGGAAAAACATCTCGATGGTTTGCAGCATTTCGTCGTTAAAGAGCTTGGCCGTTTTGCGGCTGAATAAAAGCGAGTGGTAATGCATGCCCTCCTCGCGGGGGATGTCCATCAAAAAGCGCTCCAGCAGCAGGAAGCGGAACACGTGGATGGTGCGGCTCCTGGAAAATATCTGCCCTACCTCCATCGCGCGCCTGGCCTCCAGATAGCTTTCGGCGAGGGTGGAGAGGTTGGGCTTGTTCTCGCCGATGCCGATGGTCACCTGGCGGATGCCCTCCTGCGTCAGCGTTTCCTCCACGGCCTGCGCGAACTGGTAGAGCTCTTCAATGCCGTCGATCCCGTTCATGTCCTTGATCAGCGCGGCGTTGTGGCGGTTCATCTCCACCAGCGTATCGGTTTCGGACAGGGGAATAAGCTCCCCGAGCGCGGCGTAGGCGCTTACTTTTTCGGTGTTCTCGATCTGAAACAGCATCACGCAGCGGTCCATCTCCAGCGGTATCTGGTGCTCGTTCGCCCGTGAGATCAGCGCCGCGCCCATCTCGTCCTGCCTGAGCACGCGGCGGAGCACGTCGCTCTGGCTGGCGATGGAGAGGCTTGACTTGAGCATGCTCATCAGCATCGCGTCCGCGAGCTTTAAAAGGTTATCCGCGCCTTCGGCGTTTGCGTCGCAGGTGAGGAACAGCTGGGGGTTTAAGTCCAGCGCGCGGAAGTATTCCTTGCCGATCAGGTGGGTAATTCCCGGGGTCATCACGGCGGAGGGCAAAATCTTTCGCTCGCCCTCCTCGGGCACGATGGAATATCCCTGCGAATCCAGAAGCCGGATTGGCACGCTGAGACCCGCAAAGATCGTTTCGATGCGTTTCAAATACCGTTTTTCAATGAACACGGGCTATCGCCCC
>JBDRTL010000181.1:0-2268 GCA_043824045.1 Bacillota bacterium | reverse complement strand
ATTCCTCATTCCTAATTCCTAATTCCTCATTCAATGGAAGTTCCTCATTCCTCATTTGCTGCGGTACGCACGTACCGCAGCAAGGGGCTTTCGTCCAGCGAGCACTTCGCCGAGGGGAGCAGCGAGTAGGAAAAGGGATTTTGGGTCAGGCGGATCAAGTCCAGTTCCTGAAAGGCGTACAGCCCGACAAGCGTCTGCGCCGGTAAAATCCCTGCGGCGTTCGCGGTTTCCGCAAGGGTTGCGAAGGCCGACCTGCGCAGGAGCTTATACAGCTCGCGGTAGCGGTCGTCCCCCGCGTCCAGCGCGGCGATGGCGCGTATCAGCGCGGGGCTTTGCGCCGGGGCAAGCAGTTTGGCGGTTTCGCACTGCGCCTGCCAATACGCCCGGTCCGCGGGCGAGAGCGCGCCGTCCAGCAGCATGACGTGCTTCCAGTGCGGGGACAGCTTCGCCCCGTGAAGCGCGGGGCGGATGAGCAGCGTGTGGAAACAGCGGGGATCGTCCACCGTTTCCAGCGCCACGTCCACCCGGTCTTCCAAACGGGAAAGCAGGCTGAGCGCGCTTTCCTTCGTATAGGCGACGTACAGCGTGCCCTGCCATCCAAGCAGCAGATCGTCCGCCGCAACCGGATCGGCGGCTTTCCCCTTTTTGGGGCTGCGCGCCTCCGCGGGTACGGAATGGATGTTTTCTTCGCCGAGCCCCGGTTTTCCTGCCTGACCGATGAGCCGCATGACCAGCGAATCCAGATATTGCGCGTCGTCCTCCGTGCTCAGCGCGCGCTTGCGGGCGTAGGCGTTTGGGCGAAGCGCGCCGACCTGGCACTGGATTTCCGTATTGCCGCGAAACTCGTTGCGCTCCAGCGAATAGGCGATATCCACCTCGTCTGGCAGGGTTTGCGCCTCGTTTCCCATGCCGAACGCGATGGCGGCGAGCACCGTTTTGTTCTGACGGAGCTGAAGCTGCAGGTGCGCGCCGTTTGCCCCGCAGGCGCGGCGGGACTCAAGCCGTGTTCCGCCCGTGAAGAACACGGGCGCGGGGTGATCGGCGCCGTAGGGGCGGAGCTTGTAAAGCGCGTCGATCAGCGGCTCGTCCGCATCCTCGAGGTTCAAAGCGATATCGTACGCCTGCGCGGGGATGAACGCCTCCGGATCGGCGCTTGCGGCCACGGCTTCTTCCAGCCGCGCGCGGAAGGCTTCGTATTGTTCCGCAGCCAGGGTGACGCCCGCGGCCATCTCGTGCCCGCCGTATTTGACGAGCAGATCGTCGCACATCTTAAGGCACGCGGCGAGGTTCACGCCCTGCACGCCGCGCAGGCTTCCGTGCAGCATGCCGTCCTCCTCGCTGAGCGCGCAGACGGGCACGGAGAATTTTTTGCTCAGCCGCCCCGCCGTAAGCCCCAGCACGCCCTTGTGCCAGCCCGCGCCGCGCACGAACAGCACGCGGTTATTTACGAAGTCGTGCGCCTGCGCCTGCGCCGTCGCCTCGCTCACGGCGGCCGCTTCCAGCCGCTTGCGCTCGGTGTTGGCCGCGTCGAGCTGCCTGGCGAGCGCTTCCGCCTCTTTCAGGTCGTCGGTCAGCAGCAGGCGCACGGCGACGTTGGCGTCGCCCACACGCCCCGCGGCATTCAGGCGCGGCGCAAGCTGAAAGCCCACCGCGCCTTCGGATACGGGCTGCTTGATCCCCGCGGCCTCCATCAGCGCGCGCAGGCCGAGCCGGGATGGGATGAGCGGCATGCCGAGCGCGGCGATCGCGCGGTTTTCACCCGTCAGCGACACGATATCCGCGATGGTGGCGACGGCAGCCAGTGGCAGCGCCTTATGAACGCAGTCTATGCTGTTTCCATGGAGCGCTATCGCCAGCTTATACGCCACGCCCGCGCCGCACAGATGCGGGAACGGGTAATCGTTCAGCAGCGGGTTGATCACCGCGTCGGCGGGGCAGGGCGCAAGCCCGGGCTGGTGGTGGTCGGTCACGATCACCCGCATACCGAGCCGCTTTGCCAGCGCGACCTCGTCCGCGTTGGTGATACCCAAATCCACGGTAATCAGCAGCCGGCAGGTTTTGGCAAGCTCCTCCACGGCCTCGGCGTTCAGGCCGTAGCCGTCGTCCCGCAGGGGCAGGTAGGGCGTCGCCTTCACCCCGTACGCCCGCAGCGCTTCGGTGAGCAGCGACGCGGCGCAGACACCGTCGGTATCGTAGTCGCCGTAGACCGCAGTGTTCCATTTTTGAGCCTTCGCGGCGCCGATCAGCGCTACCGCCTCGCGCATGCCG
>JBDRTL010000180.1:0-4816 GCA_043824045.1 Bacillota bacterium | reverse complement strand
GCTCCTTCACCGCGTCCTCAATCAGCTTTTTGTTTTTGGGCCGCACACTGCCACCGTTCATATATTTCGAAATCGTTGCCAGCCCGAGACCTGTAATACGGGCGATATCTTTCATTTTGGCAGCCATCTGGGCAGCCCTCCATATTTCGTCAGAATGATCTGCGCACATTATACCAAACAAGCGCACTGAACACAATCAGGCTTTGATGAATCGACTGGAGAGATCTGTGCCATTTGCGTAGGAACATATTGACAGCTGATGTTGATATAGATATACTACAATAAATGCGAAACGTTACGTTTTAGGAGCTGATTGCATGCCGCTCGTCACATCCCGGGAACTGCTGCTCGCCGCACAAGAAGGAAAATACGCCGTTGGCGCGTTCAATGCTGAGAATCTGGAAATGGCACAGGCAATTACCGAAGGCGCGGATGCGCTCAATGCGCCCGTACTGCTTCAAACAACGCCAAGCACGCTTCGCTACGCCCCACCTTCCGTATTCGCGGGGTTTGTCAGCCGTCTGGCGCATGATGTGAAGGTTCCCGTTGCACTGCACCTGGACCACGGCGACAGCCTGGCATTGGCCAAGCGCTGCATCCGCGAAGGCTATACGTCGGTGATGATCGACGGTTCCCTATTACCCTTCGGTGAAAATGTTGCGTTAGCGCGTCAGGTAGTCGCCATAGCCGGCGACATTCCGGTGGAGGCTGAACTGGGTACGGTGGGAGGCAAAGAAGACGACCACAACGCCCGGCCCCAATACACCGATCCCGCCGAAGCCGCAGAATTCGTGCGCCAAACCGGTATATCCAGCTTTGCCGTCGCCATCGGCACAGCGCACGGCATCTATAAGGGCGAACCGGTACTCAACATCGCACTTTTGGAGCGTATCCGCGAGACGGTGTCCGTGCCATTGGTGCTGCACGGAACAAGCGGCATACCCTGCGAGCAGGTTCGCGCCTGCATCGCGCGCGGCGTTTGCAAGGTGAACTACGCCACAGAATTGCGAATCGCGTTTACCGATGCGGTCAGAGCATATCTCGAAGCCAAACCGGAGCAGTTCGACCCCAAAAAATACCTTGGCGCCGGCCGTGACGCGGTGAAAGCCCGCGTTATGGAACTTATAAAACTCTGCGGCTCGGACGGGAAGGCATGAACATGAGCGCATACCTGCTGGGAATCGATATCGGCACATCCGCCTGCAAGGTCGCACTGCTGCGCAAAAACGGCGAAGCGGCCGCGCAAGCCCTATGCGAATACCCGGTATTTTACCCCAAGCCCGGCTGGTCGGAACAAAATCCCGAGGACTGGTGGACCGGGGTCTGCAAAGCGGTACGTCAGGTAATAGACGCCAGCGGTATCCGTCCCTCTCTCATCGCGGCAGTAGGGGTGGCCGGGCAAAGCTGGTCCGCCGTCGCGGTGGACCGGCTTGGCAAGCCGCTGTGCAACACCCCGATATGGACGGATACACGCGCACGCGGGGAATGCGACGAAATCCGCGCGCGCGTGCCGGAGGATACGCTTTTTGCGGTATGCGGCAATCCGGTCCAGCCAAGCTATACGCTGCCAAAAATCCTGTGGTATCGCAACCACTTGCCGGATGTATATCAAAACGCAAAGCACATCCTGCAATCCAACAGCTTTATCGTGATGCGCATGACCGGTTCCGTCACACAGGATCAATCGCAGGGCTACGGGCTGTGCTGCTATGATATGCGCCGCGGCCGCTGGGATATGGATATAGCGCGCGCGTTGGGTTTGCGGGTTGAACTGCTGCCCCTGCTGGTCGATTGCCATCAGGTCGTCGGCCATGTGACGGCCCCGGCCGCCGCGCAAACGGGGCTTGCGGCGGGAACGCCTGTGGTGGCCGGCGGCCTGGACGCGGCCTGCGGCACATTGGGCGCCGGCGTAAGCGAGCCGGGCGAAGCGCAGGAGCAGGGCGGCCAGGCAGGCGGAATGAGCCTGTGTATTGACAAATATACCGCCGACCCGCGTTTGATATTAAGCGCGCACGTCGTACCGGGGCGCTGGTTGCTGCAGGGGGGAACCACGGGAGGCGGCGGCGCGCTGAAGTGGCTGCGCGAGCAGATTTGCCCGGAGTTAAGTTTCGCCCAGATGAGCGACCTGGCGCAGGCCGTGCCCGCAGGCAGCGAAGGCGTGCTCTACCTGCCTTATATGGCAGGCGAGCGCAGCCCCATTTGGAACCCCAGCGCCTGCGGTGTGTTTTTCGGATTGAACTACGCCAGGAACCGCGCGCACCTCATCCGCGCTGTGATGGAGGGTGTGGGCTATGCGCTCAGGCACAATCTGGAAACCGCGCGCCAGGCAGGCGCGCAGGTCGGTACATTGCGCGCCATGGGCGGCAGCGCCAACAGTCTCGTTTGGACACAGCTGAAGGCGGACATTACCGGCCAGCCCATCGAAGTGCCCGCCAGCGATACCGCGACAACGCTGGGCGCCGCAATCCTGGCGGGTGTCGGGGTCGGCGTGTATCAAGACTTTGCTTCCGCCGTCAGCCAAACGGTTTCGGTGCGCCGCACACATCGGCCGAATAAGGCAGTTCGAGCGGTGTACGATCATGGTTTTCAGCAATACCGGGAACTCTATGAGCGGTTGGCGCCGATGATGGCGCAGGCCTGACACAGGAGGGCGATCCATGAAAGCGGCAGTATTGTACGGCAACGATGATATCCGGTATGCGGACTGGGATACTCCGGTTACCAAGGCCGGTACGGTGAAGGTACATGTGAAGGCGGCCGGCATCTGCGGAAGCGATGTCCCCCGCGTTCTTAATAACGGCGCGCATTTTTACCCGGTGGTGCTCGGCCACGAGTTCAGCGGCGATGTGGTGGAGATCGGCAAAGGCGTAAGCGGCTTTCAGATCGGCGACACCGTAAGCGGCGCGCCGCTGGTGCCGTGCATGCGATGCGGCGATTGCCAGCGCGGCGATTATGCGCTATGCAAGCATTACAGTTTCATCGGCAGCCGCGAGCAGGGCAGTTTTGCGGAGTACGTCATGCTGCCCGCACGAAATGCCGTAAAATATGACCCATCCATCCCCTATGCGCAGGCGGCGATGTTCGAGCCTTCCACCGTTGCGCTTCACGGCCTCCGGCAGTGCGATTACCGCGGCGGCGGCACGGTAGCGGTGCTTGGGTGCGGTACCATCGGCATCTTTACCGCGCAGTGGGCGAAAATATTCGGCGCCAAAAAGCTGGCCGCGCTGGACATCGACGAGAGCCGGCTTGCCCTGGCCATGCGGATGGGCGCGGACGCCGCCGTAAACACGCTCGCCGCCGATATGATGGCACAAGCGCTGGCATTGACGGACGGGGCGGGCTTTGATTTCGTATTCGAGACCGCCGGTACCCCCATTACCGTGCGCATGGCGTTTGAACTTGCGGCAAATAAAGCGCATGTCTGTTTCATCGGCACACCGCATACCGAGCTTGCGTTTACACCCCGTCAATGGGAGAACATGAACCGCAAGGAGTTTACCCTGACCGGCAGTTGGATGAGTTACTCCGCGCCCTTCCCCGGCGAGGAGTGGAGCCTGACCGCACATTACTTTGCCACAGGTGAGTTGAAGTTTGATCCGGCTTTCATTTTTAAAACCTTTCCCATGCGGGAGGCGGCAAAGGCTTTCGCTCTGTATCGCGACCCCGCGCAGGTACATGGGAAGATCATGCTTATAAACGAGTAGGCAATTTTCGTTGTTTTTCCCCGTGATATCCGTACGGCGGTATCGTAACGCTATGTTGCGAACATAGCAACATGGAATCCATCCATCATTCGTCATTGATCATTGTGAAAGAAGGTATATGCATGGCGGAATACATCAACCCGGCGCTTGTGCCAAAACGAATACTGGAGACTGGAGAAGCGATCCCCTGCATCGGCATGGGCACGTTTGGCAGCGACCGTTTTACACCCGCGCAGGTTTCTCAGGCGGTAGCAGGCGCTATCCGCTGCGGTTACCGGATGTTTGATTGCGCATCGGTCTATGGCAATGAGGATTTGATCGGCGAGATTTTTGCCGCCGCTTTTCGGGAAGGCGCAGTGAAGCGCGAAGAACTCTTTATCACCTCCAAAGTGTGGAACGATATGCACGGGCAGGGGGACGTGCTGCTTTCCTGTGCAAAATCGCTGCGTGATTTGAAGCTTGACTATATCGATGCATACTTTGTACACTGGCCGTTCCCCAACTACCATGCGCCGGGCTGTGACGGCGACAGCCGCAATCCCGACAGCAAACCTTTCTCCGCGGAAACGTTTATGGCGACCTGGCGGCAGATGGAGCGGCTGCACGACATGGGTCTGGTGCGCCACATCGGCATGAGCAGCATGACAATCCCCAAGCTCGAGGCAGTCCTGCCGTTGTGCCGAATCAAACCGGCGCTGATCGAGATGGAATTGCACCCCTGTTTCCAGCAGCAGACGCTGTTTGATTACGTGGTTGCGCACAACATTATGCCCATCGGTTTCTGCCCGATCGGCAGCCCCACCAGGCCGCAGCGTGATATGACGCCCGACGACGTTGCCGATATCGCCGTGCCTGAAGTTGTGGAGATAGCCAAAGCGCACGGTGTACACCCCGCAGTGGTCTGCCTGAAATGGGCCGTGCAGCGCGGGCAGATACCGATCCCCTTCTCCATCTACGAAAACGAGTATGTTTCCAACCTGCGCTGCACGACGATCGATCCGCTCACCGACGCGGAGATGGCCAGGATGAAAACAGCCGAACGCAATTGCCGCCTCATCAAAGGCCAGGTGTTCCTGTGGACAGGCGCAAAAGACTGGCATGACCTGTGGGAT
>JBDRTL010000179.1:0-3584 GCA_043824045.1 Bacillota bacterium | reverse complement strand
GAGCGCATTCCGCGCATCGACGGGCGCATCAACCGCCAGTATGAGGAAACCGCTATTTCGCTGTACGGCGAGGACAATTACGAAAGCCCGCCCAAGTGGCAGGCCGCGTACTATACGGCCACGCTGGTCAAGGAGAACGACCAGTGGCGCATCCGCAGCATTCAGGTGAAAGAACTTCTAGAGGAGTGATGACTAAGCGTTCAGCTTGTCGATCAGCGGGGGAAGCTCCGTGATGTTTTTTAGCACAATGTCTGTGAATGGCGCAAGTTCCCGGGAATAAGGCAGAAGGTCGGGAATCATCACCGAATACGCGCCGGACGCGCGGATGGCCCGAAGGCCGCTTGCGGAATCCTCCGCGCCCAGGCACGCCGCGGGTTCCTGCCCCGCGATCGCCGCGGCTTTTATAAAGATTTCCGGATGGGGCTTCCCCTGCGAGACCTCGTCGCCGCAGACACTGCCGTCGAGCAGCAGCGCAAGCTCCGGCAGCGTGCGCAGGTAATTCTCCACCGCATACCGCGGGCAGCTGGTCGCCAGCACGAGCTTCAAACCCCGCGCTTTCAAAGCCCGCATACAGTCTTTCACGCCGCTTTTAAGCGGCGTTCCGTGTTTTTGGATGTGCGCCTGTACGTCCAAAAACAAGCGGCGCAGCACCGCTTCGTAGGGGAAATCGTCCCCGTACACGTCCGTATATAATTGCCGGCATTCCCGGTTGGGCACGCCGAGCGTGCGGATGAAAAACGCCGTGTCCATCTCGTACCCGTGTTCCCGCAGGATGTCCAGCAGGATTTGAAGGTACAGCCGCTCGGTGTCCAAAAGCACGCCGTCCATATCAAACAATACCGCTTTGATCATCGTTTATAAAGTCCTTTCGTCCAGCGCGGCCTTCAGGCCGTCGACCGCCGAGGAGATGATGCCGCCCGTGTAGCCCGCGCCTTCGCCCAGCGGGTACAGGCCGCGCACAGGGCTTTCCCGCCGCCCGTCGCGCAGGATTCTAACGGGCGAGGAGGAGCGGGTTTCCGGCGCCGTGAGCAGAGCGTCCGGCAGATCGAACCCCGCCAGCCGCTTGCCAAGTATCGGCAGCGCGCGGCGCAAATTGCCCGTCACGAAATCAGGGAGGACGCGCGCGATATCGCCGGGAACGACGCCCGGCCGATAGCTCGGCTGTACCACGCCGAATGTTTGTGAAGGCCTGCCCCGCAGGAAATCTTCCACGCGCTGGCACGGGGCAAGGTAGCCGCCGCCCACGGCGAAGGCGGCCTCCTCAATCTTTCGCTGAAACGCAATCCCGTCCAGCGGGCCGCCGAAATCCGACGGATGCACGCCCACCAGCAGCGCGGCATTGGCGTTCCTGCCGTCGCGGGCGTTGCGGCTCATGCCGTTGAGGTTGAGGCGGCCCGGCTCGCTGGAGGCGTTCATCACCTCGCCGCCGGGGCACATGCAGAAGGTATACACGCCGCGGCTGTCGGGCGTTTTCACGTTGAGTTTATACTCGGCGGGCGGCAGGGCGGGATGCCCGGCAGCGCCGCCGTACTGCGCCTGGTCGATCATCACCTGCGGGTGCTCGATGCGCACGCCGACGGCGAACGGCTTGGATTGCAGCGGCACGCCCGCCGCATCCAGCCACGCGTACACATCCCGCGCGCTGTGCCCCGCGGCCAAAAAGACCGTGTCGGTCCCGAAGCGCTCGTCCCCGGCCAGCACGGCGGTCACCCGCCCGTTTGCGATCGCAAGGCCCGTCGCCCTGCGCTCGAACAATAGCTCCGCGCCGAGTGTCAGCAGCTTGCCCCGCAGCGTTTTCAATACCCAGCGTAAAAAATCCGTGCCGATGTGCGGCTTTGCGTCTATCAATATCTCCGGCGGCGCGCCGCAGGCGGCCAGCGTGTTGAGCACCGTGCGGATGAGCGGGTCTTTGAGGCCGCAGGTCAGCTTGCCGTCGCTGTACGCGCCCGCGCCTCCCTCGCCGAACAGCACGTTGCTCTCGGGATTGAGCACGCCGTCGCGCATCAGGGCGGTAACGTCCTTCGTCCGTTCGTCCACGCGCTTGCCGCGCTCCAAAACGATGGGTTTCGCGCCGCGCACGGCGAGCCCAAGCGCGCAGAACAGCCCCGCCGGGCCCGCGCCGATCACCACCGGCCGGGGGCGGCCCGTGCCATAGGGCGCGGCTGGCATGGAAAACACGTCGCGCTCGTCGGGGGCGTCTATCAGCACGGCCTGGTTTGGCTGAAAACGCCGGATCAGCGCCTGCTCCGCTTTCGGGGAAAAGAGGGCAACGTCCAGCGACAGCGAAACCTGCACGTCACGCTTGTCGCGCGCGTCCACGCGGCGGCGGAATACGGCAGCTGACAGCACGTCCGCTGCTGCCACTATTAAAAACGCCGCCGCCAGCGCGCGGCAGTCCGGCTCGCCCTGCGCCGCCTGCGAAAGCGTAAGCCGTATCTGATGCAGTCTGAGCATGCCGCGCCTCCGTTCCCGTTTTGCCTTCATCCTATCACACGCGATTGTAGAAAACAACAGCCCCCGTGAACGACGGATATGGTATAATAAGGCAACGATCAGCTAGGAGCGTGAGCAGTATGAGGCGGGCCATCCTTGTTATTTCCGCGGTTGCGTTCCTTTGCCTGCATATTTCCACGAAGCTTTTTGCGATCGGCATTTTGGCTGCCATCCCGTTTTTGCTTTACTTCGCATTGAAAAAGCCTTACCATGCCGCGCCGCGTTCAATGCGTGCAGCGGGCAAACTGTTCTGCGCGCTGACGGCGGCGGGCGTCTGCCTGTGGCCGATCGATCCCTTCGCGGCGTGGCTTCGCTCCATTACGGCGTTCCAGCGGCTGCAGGGCTTCCTGGGCGTAGAACTGGCGCTACTTTCGCAGATCGCGGCCGTCTGTTTCGCGGCGGCTGGGTTCTTGTTCGCGTACCGGATGGTCTGTTTGTTTTATGAGCGGTTCTTTGCGATTGCGCGTGACGTCGCGCGGGATTTTTCAAAGGTGGAAGGCCTGGTCATACTTGCGGCGGCGGTGATCCTGACGGCGGCGGTCGTGGCCGTCTACACGAAAACCGACGCGTTCGCAAGCCGCGTCGTCACCCGCGATTTGATCTATACGGCGGATTCGGGCGCGATCGTGTACGAGAACGCGTATCTTTCCCTCGGCGCGCTGGAAAACGATTACCGTTCCCCGCTGTTCGCGGTGTTCGCCGCGCCGCTGATGGGGCTGCCGTACCTCATCAGCCGGATTGCCCCGATTCCAAACGCCATGGCAACCGTGCTGGCCGCTTCGCAGGCGCCGCTTTTGGTAGCGAGTTTCGTGCTGCTGATGAAGATGATCAAAGGCGTAAGCAAAGCGGCGCGCCTATTACTGCCTCTGGTTTTACTGACAGCATACAGCGGGCTTTTGTTTACGGTGATGGCGGAGCAGTACGTCATCGCGCTGTTTTACCTGTCGCTGTGCCTGTACAGCCTCGCGGAGCGCGGCAGGCGGGAGCAGCTGCTGGTGCTCGGCGCGGCGGGCACGATGCTCACCAGCGCCGTCGCGGCTTTCCTGCCGGAGAGATCCGGCAAGAAGCTTAAGGATATCCTGAAGGACGGC
>JBDRTL010000178.1:0-14152 GCA_043824045.1 Bacillota bacterium | reverse complement strand
GATGGCACACGCCGTTGCCGGGTTTGGACAGGTACACGCCGTGCTTTTTGGCCACGGTTTCGAGGTATTGATGGTCGTCGGCGTTTTCAAAGCCCGACTGCAGGGTGTTATGGTCGATATAGGCCACGGAAAGTTCGGTTTTCACGCGCGGAACCCCCATCGCCTCCAGCTGCAGGTAGGCCATGGTGCCGGTGGAATCCTGCGTGAGCGTCTGGTCGATTCGGATACCGATCTCGGCCCCCGCTTTCAGCTCGCCTTCCAAAAGGTGTTTTGCAAGGATCCGATAGGTGAGATTCATGGGTTTCCTCCTCATTCAAAACAAAAAAGACGCCGCGCGGCCCCGCCGCTGACCAGCTCCAGAGAATTGCCGAAAAACGGCTGCCGCTCAGCATCGAACGCACTTTCATCATACCGAACCCCGGTCAGAAGTCAATGTATGGCGGGAGAAAGTACACATTGTATACAATATAGTTACACCCTTAACAATGCTGCTTCCCGCACTTGATTGTACACGCCGCCCTGTGCTATACTTTTCTTTGTACCGTAAACCCTGACGGTTATAAGCCCACCCCTCAAAGGAGATTGAATATGGCGAAGACCTTCGGCATCCTTACCAGCGGCGGAGACAGCCCCGGCATGAACGCGGCGGTTGTAAGCGTGGCGCGCTATGCCGAGCAGTACGGCGTGGAGCTGATGGGCATCCGGCGCGGCTACAACGGCCTGCTGGGCAAAAGTGAAAATGAATTGGACGATATCCGCAAGCTTCGTTCCGAAACGGTGCTGGATATTTTAGACATGCGCGGCACCTACCTGCGCACGGCGCGCTGCAAGGAATTCTTTCTGGAAGACGTGCTGGACAAGGTCGCCCATGACCTGAAATACAAACACAAGCTCGACGGCCTGGTGATCATCGGCGGCGACGGCAGCTACCGCGGCGCGCTGGATCTGTGCAAGCGCGGCATCCGCTGCATCGGCATCCCCGGCACGATTGACAACGACCTGCCCTATACCGAAGCGACGCTGGGCTACGACACCGCCGTGAACGCGTGCGTGGAGGCCGTGCGTTCCATCCGCGCCACCAGCCGCAGCCACGACCGCCCGCATGTGGTGGAAGTGATGGGGCGGCATTGCGGCGATATCGCCATGAAAACCGCAATGGCAACCGGCGCCGAGTTCGTGATCGTTCCTGAAATGAAATGGGACATCCGCGACGTGATCAGGCGGCTCAACGAGCAAATCGCAAACGGCAACCCGCGCGCCACCGTAATCATCTGCGAAAATGCGTGGGCGAACGGCAACATGGCCGAGTATCCGTGGCAGGAACTGCTGCGCGAAAACGGGGTCCGCGTCCATTCGGACTCGCCCTTCTCCACGCGGATGCTGGAGCATGTGCTTCGAATCGCCTGCCATACCGACGCCCGCTCCACCGTGATCGGCTACACGCAGCGCGGCGCCATCCCCACCGCGTACGACTCCGCCTTCGCCTTTGAGGCCGGCCTCATGGCCGTGGAGCTGCTCTTGCACGAGACGCCCCCGGAAGGCGACGGCTACGCCATCGGCGTGCGCGACGGGCGCGTGTTCCACACCTCGCTTCGGGACGCGGCAAACAAGGTGGATCCCCGCCCGTTCAACCGGAAAATGTACGAGATCATCAACTCACTGCCCTACCTGCCCCGCGAGGACGACCTGATCCTGGTGCAGGCCTCCCGCAGCGGCGCGGCGAAATAAGATGCGCTTTTCCCTGCTGCTTGCGGATGTCGACGATACGCTGCTGGAGTTCCACAGCGCCGAGCGGGCGGCCTATGCCGCCGTATCGGCGCGTTTTTTAATCCCGGATGACGAGGAGCTCTTTTTGCTCTACCAGGCAATCAACAGGCGGCAGTGGGAAAAGTTCAGCCGCGGCGAAACCACACAGGCAAAGCTCCGGCTTGACCGTTTTCAGGATTTCACCGACGCACTGGGGCTTACGGATACGGACGTTCAGGCGATGAGCGATTTGTTTGTCAAAGCGCTGGGCGAGCAGCACATTCCCGTATCCGGCGCGCAGGCGTTTCTCCGGCGTATCTGCGCGCAGATGCCGGTGTGCCTTATTACCAACGGCTTTGCCGCCGTGCAGCGCGCGCGCTTACTCCGCTCGCCGCTGCGCCGCTATATCAAAGACATTTTGATCTCGGAGGAATTCCAAAACGCCAAACCCCACCCCGAAATGCTCCTGGAAGCCATGAAACGCATGCAAATCACAGACCCGCGCCAGGCGGTGATGATCGGCGACAACGAAGATAGCGACATCCTCGCCGCAAAGAACGCGGGCGTGCAAAGCATCCTGTTTCTAAACGGCGCCCCGCCGCCCAAACAGACCAATGCGGATTTTGTCGCCGCGACGCTTTCGGAGGCGGGGGAGTGGATAGCGGGGCAGCAAACCTGAAAACAATTAATTATCCATCTTCTGACAATGATACGATGTCTGCTCATCTCCATAATAAAAGGACAAGGATTTTCGCACTTGTTCTCAGAAATATTGCGGACAGGCTGTCGACGTATCATAACAACAGATTCAGCGTAAAGGAGCTGGGTATATCCCGTGGCTATTATTGATATCGGCTGTTGCGGAGCATATTGCAAAACATGCCGTGCTTTTTGGCAAATGCCTGCCGCGGATGCAAAGCAGGCTATAACAATGGGGAAAGAGATATTCGCAAGACCAGATGCGCAATGAAGATCTGCGGTATTCAAAGAAACCATCAAACCTGTGCCGATTGCTCTGCGTATTTATCGTGTCGAATTTTGAATGCGCTTTATCAAAAAAAGGTTATGAATATCGAAAATACCAACAGGCAACTGCATATATTCGTAACTATGGATACGCTGCGTTTGTAAAGCTCGCCGATTTATAGAAAAACGCTTACGGGAAATATTTGTAAAAGCGGATTCCCGTTCATCTGTCGTTTTGTTTGCGTTCCCGTCTGAACTGCCGGTTCATACTAAAATATGCCGCGGTTTTTCATGACGGCAACGGCCCTCCGATTCAGTAATTTTACAATGCGGTGATACCTGTCACCCCTTCCCTTCCTCATCCTTTTGTTCCTGACGGCGAACATTTATAATACATTCCGCAATCCATTTTTGTTCTAAGCCCTTGTGTTGTTGACATCCGCTTCCCAAATTGAGTACAATAAACGAAATAGTTCCGGAAAGGTGGAAATACGATGTATCGTGAAGTGATTGAGGCCGCCAAAGATAAAATGCAAAAGACCATCCATGTGTTTCAGGCCGAGCTTCGTTCCATCCGCGCCGGCCGCGCCAACCCGCAGCTTTTGGAGCGCGTGATGGTGGATTATTACGGCACGGCGACGCCGCTGACGCAGATGGGCAACGTGTCCGCGCCCGAGCCGCGCATGCTGCTGGTCAACGTCTGGGATCAGTCGGCGCTGGCGCAGGTGGAAAAGGCCATCTTAAAGAGCGACCTGGGGCTCAATCCGTCCAACGACGGCAAGGTGATCCGCCTGATCGTGCCCGAGCTGACCGAGGAGCGCCGCAAGGACCTCACCAAACACGTCAGCAAAACGGCGGAGGAGGCCAAGGTGGCCGTCCGCGCCATCCGCCGCGACGCGATGGAGCACGTCAAGAAGCAGGAAAAGGATTCCGTGATCACGGAAGACGACCTGAAGATCGCCGAAAAGAAAATTCAGGAAGCGACCGACGAGGCCGTCAAGCATATCGACGAGCTCGCCGCCGCCAAAGACAAGGAAATCATGGAAGTTTGAAAAAAACGTTTGAACACCTGCTTGGGCTTACCGCCAAAGACGCGCTGGCGATCCTCAAAAGCTCCGGCATTTTCGATGTGCGGATAACGTATACGTTCGCGCCGCGGCGCCCGGGCGTACACGCGGCACGCCCGACAGGCGAGGCGCCGGGCGAGACCACGATGCTGCGCGCCGTTGCGGACAGCTTTCAGGTCTCGGAGCGCGAGCCCGCGCCCGACCCGCTGCTGGAGCCCGTGTTTGACGACGGGATGCTCTCGGAAGCGCGCGTCGTCGGCGTGCGGGACGACGGGAAACAGCTGCTTGTTTCGTGTTTTCGCGTATCGCCGGATGGAGATACGCGAAAAACGAAACAATGAGGAATTAGGAATGATGAATGAGGAAGGCTGGAAAGATTGCTCCGCAATCTTCTGATCTCAACTACTGATTCCGCGGCATTCTATCACCATGTTTCATGATGTCATTCCATTGCGAAACCTGTAAATGTACAGTTCAATCGGTTGCGTATGCAACCGTTCCGCCATTCCTAATTCCTCATTCCTCATTCCTAATTCGTGGAAATTCCTCATTCGTTGAATTTCCTCATTGACCACGACGGAGGTTAAGCCATGCCCGACCATTCGCTGGATCTGAACCGCCTGCCGCGCCATATCGGGATCATCATGGACGGCAACGGGCGCTGGGCGAAACAGCACAGGCTGAGGGTCGCGCTGGGGCACAACGCGGGCATGGAAACCATGCGCAAAATCATCCGCAACTGTAACGATATCGGCCTCGAGGCGCTGTCACTGTACGCGTTTTCCACCGAGAACTGGCAGCGGTCCAAGGCCGAGGTCGATGCGCTGATGGCGCTGCTGCTCCGGTTTTTCATAAGCGATATCGGCGAGCTGCAGGCAAAAAACGTGCGTGTGCTGGTCCTGGGCGATAAGGACGGCATGCCCGCGCCGCAGCGGGCCGCGCTCTACGAAGCCGAACGGATGACCGCCGCGAACACGGGGCTCAGGCTCTGCCTCGCCGTCAACTACGGCAGCCGCGCCGAGCTCGTGCGCGCCGCAAGGCTGCTGGCCGAAGACGTGCAGGCGGGAACGCTCTCTATCGGCGCGATCGGCGAAGACGCCGTCTCCCAAAGGCTGTACACCGCGGGCGTGCCGGACGTGGACCTGCTCATCCGTACCAGCGGGGAAATGCGGCTTTCCAACTTCCTGCTCTGGCAATGTGCCTACGCGGAGTTCCTCTTTCCCAAGGCGCTCTGGCCGGATTTCACGGTGGACGAATTCCACGCCTGCATCGCGGCCTTTCAGAGCCGCTCCCGCCGCTTCGGCGGCCGGCCGCAGACTTCAAATGGCGCTTCATAAAAGCCCGAGGAGGCAACTGCCATGTGGCAACGCTTTATCACCGGCACGCTTTTAACCCTGTTTTTAATCACAGTTCTAATCCTTGGCGGCTATGTGTTCGGCGCGGTCGCCTTTGTAGTGTGCGGGCTGTGCGTGTATGAGGAACTGCAAGCCATGAAGCAGGGCGGCCACCGCCCGTTGTCCTGGCCGGTGTTCGCCGCGCTTTTCGCCTGCGCGCCGCTGATGCTGTTTGTGCGTCCGCTGGCCATCGTTCCGGTGCTGATGCTTACGTGCATTTTTGTGATCTTTGCCGTGATGCGGCGGGAGACCCCAGACCTGACCGACGTGATGGTCAGCCTTCTTCCGCTTTTGACCATCGTGCTTCCCGGCCTGTGCCTGATTTCGCTGTCCACCGTCACGCCCCGCCCCATGCAGGCGCTGATGACGACGATGGTGTTCTCCGTCTCCGTCGGCTCGGACGTCTTTGCGCTTTTTACAGGCACCTGGATCGGCGGCAAAAAACTGTGCCCGCAGATCAGCCCCAAAAAGACCGTGTCGGGCGCAATCGGCGGGCTGATCGGCGCCACGGGGCTTACGGTGCTCGCGGGCACGATCTTCTCCTTCTGTTATCCTCAAATGAGTTTTCCGCCGCTGTGGGCATTTGCGGTCGTCGGGTTCGTCGGCGGCGTCACGGCGCAGTTTGGCGATATGCTGGCAAGCCTCGTCAAACGCTACTGCAAGGTGAAGGATTTCGGATCGCTGTTCCCCGGCCACGGGGGGATGCTCGACCGCATGGATTCCATCCTGTTTGCGTCCGTCGTCATTTTCTGCCTGAACGAAATCCTCCGGTATCTTGCGTGACCGGGTTTTTCCCGCAGAGGTTTTGCAAATGAAACGTTTTTTCGCACTGCTGCTTATCTTGTGCCTGATCGTTTCATACGCGTCCGCCGAAACGCCGGCGCCGATCTGCCCGCTGGATTTCGCAAGCCTTCCTAATCCGCCCGAGGGCGTGCGCCATTACCTGATGGCGTGCTTTGACACCTGGGATTTCAAGGAAGATTATCTGGGCAACACCGACGGCGTATTGCTGGTGACGCTGGATACGGTCAATAACCGCATGATTTTCACCACGGTCATGCGCGAGATTTTGGTCAGGCGGCCGGACGGCAAAACGGGGCGCATCACCTACATCGCCAAGAACTACGGGCCCGAGGCGCTGTGCGAGGTGGTCTCCACGCACTTCGGCGTGAAGGTGGACAAATACCTGTTCTTCAATATGGACAACATCCAGAAGCTCATCGACGCGCTGGGCGGCGTGCACATCACCGTGACCGACGCCGAAGCGAAGTACCTGAACAACTACCGTATCGCGCGCAGCGCCACTACCCCCAGCATGTACAAGGGCGGAACCTACCTGTTCACGGGGCACGCGGCCGTCATCTACATGCGCATCCGCAAGGTCGGAGGCGACGGCGATATCGGCCGCACCCGCCGCATGCGCACCGTGATGGAAACGCTGGTAGAGGAAAACCGCGATATTTCACTCACCGAAGCGATCAACGTCGCCGTCGCGCTCACCGACAACATCTGCCTGACCAACCTGTCCATGAACGATCTGATGGCCGCGGTCTCGGCCGCGTTCCAGCTGCGCGGCGTGGAGGCCGAAGGCTTTCAGCTGCCCGTCACCGAGGCGATGGACCCCATCAGCTACGCGGGCATGGCCACCAACCAGGTGGATTACGCCCTCTGCCGCAGCGAGTTTCTCAAGTTTTTAGAACAAAAACCCGAGTAGCGCACCGCGGCGCACCCGGCAGGCGGTTTCGCCCAACCTTGTGGGCAACCCTGCGGACAAAATGCGGATAACATTTTAAAGCCCTTGTATCTCCGCCACCGATACTCCACGATGAGATTATCCACATCTTGAGGATTTTTGGAAAACCGCGGGAATTCCCGTCCGTTTTCACCGCCGCGCAGCCATCCGGTTGAAGGAGTATCTGTGTTTCAGAGAGAATTCATATCCTATTGTGCGCTTTTCAAAGCGCACCCCTCCCGTCCGCTGTTGAAAACGGCGGAAAACCCGCCGGTTATCCATATCCAGTCCACAGGGGTTTTGCGAGGCGTGAAGCCGTAAACTTCACTTTTCCACGGTTTCCACACCCCCTACTACTACTACTGAATCTAATATATATAGCTACTGCTTTTATACAGGAGGCGACACACATGAAACTGAGATGCTCCGCGCAGGATCTGCTCATCGGGCTGGTCAACGCGACGCGCGCTTTGGCGGCGCGGCCGTCTTCGCCGATTCTTGAATATGTGAAGGTGACGGCCACGGATGAACACATCGTGCTCACCTGCACGGACGGATCGCTGACCATCCGCGCCGAGGTGAAAGCTGAAATCGAGGAGGAAGGCGATATACTGCTGCCCGGCAAGCTGTTGACGGAGATCGTCAGGAAGCTGCCCGAGGGCGTGGTACAGCTTGCGGCAAACGAAAAGAACATCACGGTGATCAAGTGCCTGCAAAGCCGCTCCACGCTGACCGGTATGCCCGCCGAGGAGTTTCCGATGATGCGCGACATCATCCATACCCACGCTTTGCATGTGCCGCAAAAACGCCTGAAGGATATGATTTTGCGCGTGATTTTCGCTATCGCGCAGCACGAAAGCCGCCAGACTTTAACCGGCAGCCTGATGGAAGTAACCAAAGACGAGCTGCGGCTGGTGGGGCTGGACGGGTTTCGGCTTGCGCTGCAGACGATGAAGGGCAATTTCGTGCTGCCTGACGGCAAGAACATCCTAAAGGCGATCATCCCCGGACACGTGATGACAGAGATGAGCCGCATCATGGTCGACGACGAAAACGCCATGGTCACCTTCCATATGGACCAGGGGCACCTGATGGCGATCATCGGCGAGACGACGGTGCTGACCACGCTGTTGGCGGGCGAATATATCAACTACCGGCAGATTTTGCCCGCGGACTGGAAAACGCGCATCACCGTGAAGTGCAAGGAGTTTGAGGAAGCCATCGACCGCGCGTCGCTGATCGCGCGGGAGGGCAAGAACAACCTGATCAAGATCAAGGCCGAAAACGACATGATGCAGATCACCTCAATGTCGGATCTGGGCGACGTGCTGGAGGAGATCAGCATTCATCTGGAGGGCGATGCGATCGCCATTGCCTTCAACGCCCGCTATATCGGCGACGTGGTGAAAAACATCGACGACGAATGCTGCATGCTATCCATGAGTAACGCGGTCAGCCCGTGCGTGCTTTCGCCTGTGGACGGGGACGCGTACCTGTATCTGGTGCTGCCGGTGCGCATGTCCGGCTGATGGCGCAAGGAGCGCATGACAGCCTTGCGGGATAGATCGAGCAAAGCGAAGTGATTCGGATGGAATTTTTGAAGGCGGTCGTCAAGGGAATCATCATTGGCATCGCAAACGTTATCCCGGGCGTGTCCGGCGGCACGATGATGGTCTCCATGGGGATTTTCGATACGCTGGTCGGCAGCATCACCGGCCTGCTTAAGCATTTTGGAAGGAGCGTGAAAACGCTGCTGCCATACGCGATCGGCATGCTGATCGGCATTATGGCGCTGGCAAGCGTGCTCACCTTTCTGTTTGAGAACTATCCGCTGCCCACGTCCACGGCTTTTATCGGGTTGATTCTGGGCGGGCTTTCGCCGCTTTTAAAGCGGATCGACATGAAGAAAGCCAGCATCCTTTCCATGTTCCTGTTCCTTGTCTTCCTCGCGCTGATCGTCTTTATGGCGGTTATGAACCCCGTGGAAACGGGCGTTTCGGTGGCGTTTTCCTGGGCGCAGGCGCTGGTGCTGCTGGGCGTCGGGATGATCGCCAGCGCGACCATGATCATCCCGGGAGTCAGCGGCTCGATGGTGCTGATGCTTTTAGGCTATTACCGCACGGTGCTGGCCGCGGTCACGCATTTGAAGGACGGGATGTTCGGCGGCGACTGGGCGCTTGCGTTTGCGCAGCTTAAAATTCTCGTTCCGTTTGGCATCGGTGTGCTGATCGGCATCTATGCCGTGGCAAAGCTGATCGAATGGCTGCTCAGGCGCTATCCCGTGCACACATACTCGGCCATCCTCGGGCTGGTGGCGGCGTCCCCCGTCGCGGTGCTCCTGCGCTGCGATATGTCCGGTGTCACGCCCGTGATCGTGCTGGTCTCGCTATTGACGTTTATCGCGGGGTTTGTGGTTGCGGTTTGGCTGGCAAAAAGATCAGACCAGGAAATAAAGCCGCAGTAGACTTGCATCTTTTTGCGAAACCGGATATACTGAAATAGACAATTGCATACCTTATAAAGAGCGGTAGAGGGAACGAGCCCGATGAAACCCGCCAACCAGTGCCAAGGCACAAGGTGGTACATCTCGCGGCGGGAAGCCGGAAGATAAGGAACTGAGATCTTACGAACGCCCGCAAAAAAAAGCGGGCGTTATATTTTACGGCCTCGGACAAGCGAAGTGACGTACGAGGCCGAAAAACCGGAGGGAAAACATGAAAAAACTGTTCACATCCGAATCGGTTACCGAGGGCCATCCGGACAAGCTGTGCGATCAGGTCAGCGACGCGGTGCTCGACGCGCTGCTTCTGAAAGATCCCATGGCGCGGGTCGCCTGCGAAACGGGCGCGACCACGGGGCTTATAATGGTAATGGGCGAGATCACCACCGAGGCGTACGTGGATATCGACGGCATCGCCCGGGGCGTCGTGCGCGATATCGGATATACGTCCGCCGATATGTGCTTTGACTACAACACCTGCGCCGTGCTGACCGCCGTGCACGCGCAGAGCCCCGATATCGCCATGGGTGTGGACCATTCCGCGGATAAGCGGGAAACGCTGGGCGCGGGCGATCAGGGCATGATGTTCGGGTTTGCGTGCAGCGAAACCGGCGAGCGGATGCCGCTGCCCATCAGCCTGGCGCACCGGCTGGCGCGGCAGCTTTCATACGCGCGCAAAGGTAAATTGGAAGGGGGCGCAGCCTCACTCCCGTGGCTGCGGCCGGACGGCAAAAGCCAGGTGACCGTGGCATATGAAAACGGCAAACCCGTATGCGTGGACACCGTCGTGATCTCCGCGCAGCATCACCCGGATATCACCCTGGCGGAGATTTACGAAGCGATCCGGGAGGAAGTCATCAAGCCCGTGATTCCCGCGCAGCTTTTCACCGGCAGCACCCGCGTGTTTATCAACCCCACCGGCCGCTTTGTGCTGGGCGGGCCTGCGAGCGATACGGGCGTGACAGGGCGCAAGATTATTGTGGATACCTACGGCGGCTACGCCCGCCACGGCGGCGGCGCGTTCTCCGGCAAGGACCCCACCAAGGTGGACCGCTCCGCATCCTATGCCGCGCGGCATGTGGCGAAAAATATTGTCGCCGCCGGACTTGCGGATACGTGCGAGGTCGCCCTCGCCTACGCCATCGGCGTATCCCAGCCCGTCAGCGTGCAGGTGGACACCTTCGGCACCGGCAAAGCCACGGACGACGTGCTGGGCAAAGCCGTGCTCAGGCTCTTTGATTTAAGCCCCTCCGGCATTATCCGCACCTTTGACCTGCGCCGCCCCATCTACCTGCAGACCGCCGCATACGGCCACTTCGGCCGCGCAGACCTCGACCTTCCCTGGGAGCGTGAGGACAGGGCAGACGAGCTGCGGGGGTTTTTCAGGTAGGGGACGATGGGGGCTGTGCGCCCCCAAACCCCGCAACTAAGGGCAAATGCCCTTAGCAATCCCTCCATTGGCCGCGCATGCGCGGCCAAAAGGATACGCAGGAATATTGAGGGAATATCATCCCATGAATCACCAAGGGCCGCGCATTTGCGCGGCCCTTGGTGTAAGGGGATTGGTAAGACTTTGGATTATGGAGGCATAGTCCCTGTCGTATCCATGACTGCTTACTCAACTTCCGAGGAAAGCGCATCGGCCTCCGAGGAGTACAGTTTACGCAGGGTTTCGGGGCCTGCTTTTCCATCAATAGCCAGCAGTCCGTTAACATCCTGGAAATCGCGCACGGCGTTGGTGGTGCGCTCGTCATAGGTGCCGGTGATCTCGCCGTCGTAGAACTTCAGTTCGTACAGCGTGTACTGGAGGTTGCGGACGTCCGAGCCCGTATCGCCGGGGTTCAGCGTGGAATAGGAGCCCGAGGCGGGGGTGCCGCCGTAAAGCATGCGCTGCATGGCGGGGCCGGCCGTGCCGGTGACGCGCAGGCCCTTGGCCGCCTGGTAATTCTTCACGGCTGTGGTGGTGCCGCTGCCGTACTGGCCGTCCAGCGAGCCGGTATAGAAGCCCAGCGACGCAAGCGAGGTCTGCAGCGAGGTCACGTTGGCCGAGGGCGGGCTGTTGGTGGACGACATCGTCTTATAGCCCGTGGATTTTGCCGTTTCGCCGTAGGCGACCGGGTCGCTCGCGGTGGAGGACGAAGTGCCGGACGTGCCGGAGGACGAGGTTCCCGTGCCCGAATACAGCTTGTTGAGCGTATCCTTGCCGGCCACGCCGTCGGGCGTCAGGCCGTTGGCCGATTGGAACGCGACCACGGCGGCATACGTGCCCTGGCCGAAATCGCCGTCCACGGAGCCGGTGTAATAGTTGAGATCCTTGAGCCGCTGCTGCAGGCCGCGCACGCCGTCGCCGGACATGCCCAGGCGGAGCGCGCCCAGATGCGCAACCACGTCGTAGGCCCTCTTGGCCGCGGAGGAGTACAGAAGCTCCAGCGTATCGGGGCCGGCCACGCCGTCCGCCGACATGTTATGCCGTTTCTGGAACGCGACCACGCCGGCCTCGGTGGTCTCGGCAAACACGCCGTCCGCCGTGCCGGAGAGATAGCCCAGATAAATCAGGCGGTTTTGCATGATCTTCACCTGGTCGCCGGTGGAGCCCAGGCGCAGGTAGATATTCGTTTTCCCGTTGGTGTACTGGTTGGTGGAGGTTGTGGTGGTGGAAGTGGTAGACGTAGAGGTGCCCGTCGTCGAATCGCTCTTGGCGATGGCATAGCGGCTGAACAGCGCTTCCTGCGTATTCGTGCCCGCGATGCCGTCGGCGGTCAGGTTATTGGCGGCCTGGAAATCCTTCACGGCCTGCGTGGTGCCGGCGCCGTATACGCCGTCCGACGAGCCGGTGTAATAACCCAAATCCTTGAGCTGATCCTGCAGCTGCTTGACGGCAAGCCCCGTAGACCCGGCGCGCAGCACCGAGGTGTCGGTGGTGGTTTCAGCGGTCGGCGTCGGCGTGGCGCCGGTCGTCTGCGCGTCCGTGGCCGTCACGGTCGTCGTGCCGGACGAACCCGTGGGCACGACGTCGCTGGGCGGATTGGTAGCGGTATCGCTGGAGAAATCCCAGTTCGCCCAGTCAATCTGCTGCGCGGCCTCGGTAGGCGCGGGTGTCGGCGTGGCGGCGGGCGTCGGCGTGATGACAACGTCAAACTGCTGGCCCTCCGTGCCGATGACCAGCCCGGAGGTATCGTCCACGATGCGGTCGGGCTCCACATAGCAGCTGGACAGCACCAGCGCGACGGCCGATAACAGCAGCAGCAACAGCAGCTTGCGATGGCGGCGCAGGGATTGCATCATACGATTATTCTTCATCTGAACACTTCCTTATTCAGCGTTATCAGTACGGAATGCGGATTCGGAACGAATGAGACGCCGTAGAAATACCCTGGATGCTCGAAGGGTCGCAACCCTTCGAAGTGTAATCCGAAACCAGCGACATGTTGTTGCGGCCTCGCCCTGCACGTTGTTTGTGCGAGGCTACGCGCCTCATTGCCATTTAGTGCTGCTCCGCTTCATCGTTGCGTTGCGGCTACGCCATTCGGTTCTTCCAGAACCTCGGTGGCTAGGCGGTCTTTCGGATTCCCTTAATGGGCAATTTGGACGCTGGTCGGGCGTTGCCCTCCCTTTGCGGTGGTTTCGGAACTTTGCGAAGCAAAGGTTCCTTACACCGAGACCTGGCTGGTGCGCAGGGAAGCGTGTGCCCTGTGTGGCACAGCCGCATTTGCGGCTAGCGACCCGAAGCACTGGCGCGAAGCGAGCAGGTAAACGGGAGTGTAACCTGCGACGACTGAGCGTCACGTAGGAGGGAACAAGGTCGAGGTGCAACCTCGATAAAGTGGGACACTTTATCGAAACGGTATCGTTGCCCATGATAGGGATACTTCATTGTACAGGGAATGTACGCAAATTGCAAGAGAGAAATGAATATAACTTCACAAAAAAGACGAATTATCGTATTGTTTTGTTCCAATAAATGAAATAAAAGGAAAATTCAGCGAAATGTCCGCCCCGTTCCGCCTAAACGGCCGGATACGTGCGCGTTGCGCCGTTGCCGAGAGCAAGCGCGTACAGCGTCACGCTGCGCACGGGAATCTCCGTTATCTCCTCCAGCGCCCGGCGGTACAGCGCGGCCTGCGCCTCGTAGATCGGCCACAGATCCCATGCGTCCGCTACGGCGTCGGTCTTGTAATCCAGCAGCGTCCATTGCCCGTCCTTCAGGTAGCACAGGTCGATCACGCCCTGCACCAAAAGGCCGTCCTCCTCGGGGAGCGCGAGCACGAAGCCCCACTCGCGCTTCACGGTCTGTGCCGTCAGCGCGCCGCGCCCCCATTCGCTTTCAAAGAAGTCCGCAAGCGCTAAGACGTCGATCAGGCCGAACTCCTCCCCGGTGAACAGCCGCCTTTTAAAAAAACCCTGCAGCTGATCGCGGATGTTCAAGCGCAGTGCCTGCGTGCCGGTTTGGGCTCGCAGCTGATCATAGGAAAGAAGGCACAGCGCTTTGTGCGTTGCCACGCCGCGCCGGATTCCCCCGGAGCCCGTCCCGGCCCCGCGCATGAATGCGGGCAAGGCGGGGAGGTCCGCAATCTGCCGCGGGCGGGTGAGCGGCAGCGGCAGGCGCTTCACGCGGACAGTTTCCCTGTCGCCCGGGTCGTCCGCGCCGGGATCGACGAGCGCCGGGGTTTCCGCCCGGTTTTCATTGCGCGCGCGCACCAGCGCTGTGACGCCGACCTTGAACGGCCGGTGGCCGCGCGGGAATTCA
>JBDRTL010000177.1:0-3561 GCA_043824045.1 Bacillota bacterium | reverse complement strand
GCTTCGTCCAAAATCAGCATCTTGGCGTCCACCAGCATGGCGCGGGCGATGGTCAGCAGCTGTTTCTGGCCTTTGGAAACGTTCGCGCCGTCGTCGGACAGCACGGTGTCGTAGCCGCGCGGCAGGCTCATGATGAAGCGGTGGATGCGTGCCGCCTTGGCAACGGCGACCACTTCCTCCATGGTCGCGCCCGGTTTTGCGTAGGCGATGTTTTCAAAGATGGTTCCGTGGAACAGCCAGGTGTCCTGCAAGACCATGGAGTAGGACTTGCGCAGGCTGTCGCGCGTGACGGTCTGGATATTTTGCCCGTCCACCGTGATGCGGCCCTGCTGGACGTCGTAAAACCGCATCAGCAGATTGATCAGCGTGGTTTTTCCGGCGCCTGTCGGGCCGACGATGGCGATCAGGCTGCCACTGCGCGCCGTGAAGCTCAGGTTTTTTATCACCGGCTTGTCCTGCAGATACCCGAAAAATACGTCCTCCAGCGCGACGTCGCCCCGAATGCGCTCAAGCGCCGGCGCGCCAACCGCGTCTGGCGCTTCCACGGGCTCGTCCAGCAGCGAAAACACGCGGTCCGCCGCCGCAATGGCCGACTGGAGCTCGCCGTAGATGTTGGCGATCTCGTTGATGGGGCCGGAGAACTTGCGGCTGTAAAACACGAATGCGGAAATATTGCCGATGGTGATAGTACCCGCGATATACAGCATCGCCCCGAACACGCTGATCAGCGACATGGACAGGTTGTTGATGAAGTTGACGCTCGGGCCCGTCATGCTGGAAAAGTATTCGCTTTTATAGTAGCTGTCGACGACTTCCTCGTTGAGCTCGTCAAAGCTTTTCACGGTGTTTTCTTCCTGATGATACGCCTTGAGCGTTTTTAAACCCGAGATCATCTCCTCGGAATAATCGTTCAGCTCCCCCATCTTGCGCGACCGCCAGCGAAACAAGGGTTGGGTGCGGCGGGTGATGAAGCGCGTGATGAGCACGGACAAAGGCACCGTGACCACGAACACCAGCGCCAGTTCCGGCGAAATGGCGATCATCAGCCCCAGAGACCCGATGATGGTGATGAAGCTGGTGAGCACCTGCACGACGTCCGACGACAGTGAGGTGTTGATGGTATCCACATCGTAGAAAATCCGGCTGATCACGTCGCCCACGGGGTGCGTGTCAAAGAACCCGACAGGCATTTCCGCGATGCGGTTGAACAAATCCCTGCGCATGGAGCGCGTCACGTTCCGGCTGATGTAGACCATGAGGATGGACAGCAGGTACGAAAAAATGGACGACGCCAGGTAGAACACCGCCATCAGCGCCGCGTAATGCAGCACGCCCGGCATGTCCACGCCGCCAACTTTGGTGCCGATGCTGTCGATCGCGCGGCCGGAGAGCGCGGGGCCGAGCAACGAAAACGAGTTCGCCGCGACCGTGAGCGCGAAGGCAAGCAATAAAAGCCATTTGAATTTAAACAGGTATTTGCCGATGCGCAGCAGGATCGCCCGCCTCGGTTTTTTGAATTCTTCGGGCGCCACGCCGCCCGCGCCGCGCTTTTCGCCGGGCATTCTATGCAACGCCGTCACCGCCCAACTGGAGCTCCGCGATTTCGCGGTACAGCGCGCAGCGTTTGAGCAGTTCCCGATGGGTGCCGATGCCTCGCACCTCTCCGTCCTCCAGCACCACGATTTTGTCGCAGTGCATCACGGCGCTGATCCGCAGCGCGATGATAATGGCCGTGGAGCCGCTCAGCCGCCGAAGCTCATGGCGGAGCGCCGCCTCGGTTTGAAAGTCCAAAGCGCTTGCCGAATCGTCCAGTAAAAGGATTTCCGGGTTTCCAGCCAGCGCCCTTGCCAGCAAAATCCGCTGCTGCTGGCCGCCGGAAAAATTCTGCCCCCGCGTCTGCACCTGCGCGTCCGCGCCGCCCGCCTCGCGCACGAATGCCTCGCCCTGCGCGCTGCGGATGGCGGCGTCCACCTCCTCCATGGAGATCTCCCTGCCCAGGCGGACGTTATCTCTGATCGTGCCGCGAAACAGCGTGTCGTTTTGAAACACGACGCCGATCCGGCTGCGCAGCTTGTTAAGCTTCATGTCCCGCACATCCTGGCCGTAAATCCGCACCGCGCCTTCGTCCGCGCTGTTAAAGCGCAGCAAAAGGCGGATGAGGGTGGACTTGCCCGCCCCCGTCGGCCCGAGGATACCCACCGACTCGCCCCGGCCGACGGCAAAGGAAACGTCGTGAAGCGCGTTCTCGGCGCCGTTGTAGGAAAACGTGACGTGATCAAACGCGATATGCGGCATGCGCATGTCCGGCTCGCCGCCGGTTTGGCCGGTTTCCTCCTCCTGCGTGCCGATGACTTCCGCGATGCGGGCAGAAGAGGCGAGGGCTTTGGAGGCCATGGTCAGAATGCGGGTGATGGTGAGCATCGCGGTTAGGATGATCGTGAAATAATTCAGAAACGCGATGATTTTTCCAACGTTGGAAAGCCCTAGGTTCACGCGCGTCGCGCCCGCGATCACCACGATCACAAGCCCCATGTTCAGCAAAAACTGCATGATCGGGCCGTTGACCGCCATGACCATCGACGCCTTCATTTCGCTTTGCGCCACGTCGTCGTTCACATCCTGAAAGCGCAGCTTTTCGTCGTTGGATTTGGAGAGCGCGCGGATGATGCGGATGCCCGTCGCGTTTTCACGCACGACGCGCACCAGCCTGTCCACCATCTGCTGCAGATGATTGTACAGCGGTATGCCTTTTTTGGAGATGTAGATCACGAGCACCGCCATGAACGGAAGCATGGCGATCAGAATAAACGCGAGCACCGGATCCAACAGCAGCGTCATCAGGATGCCGCCCAGCAGCAGAATGGGCGCGCGGATGCCGATGCGCTGGGACATCCCGATTGCGCGGTAGATATTGTAGCTGTCCGTGGTCATCCGCGAAATCAGGGATGGAATGGTGATCCGGTCGATCCCGCTGCCGGACAGGCGGGTGATTTTATCAAACAGGTCGTGCCGCATGGCGCGGGTGGCGTCGCGGGCGACGCGCGCCGCCACGCGGTTGGCCAGCACGTTGGCCGCCCAGGCAAGCACCGAGCATAAAAGCATCAGCCCGCCCCAGCGCAGCACCTGGCTTTGCTCGTTTTGCACGGAAATCGTATCAATGAGATACGCAAGAATCCACGGGATGAGCAGATCGAGGATCGTCCCGAAGAATTTTATGGTCGTCCCGCCGAGAATACGCCTGGTATAGGGTTTTACGTAACGCAGAATAAAGTCCAAAACGAATAGCTCCCCGCTTCAGTGATATGCGTTCAGTATACCCCCAAACGGGAATGGAAACAATACATGCAGAATAGCAAAAACAGGCCGGAGGTTCGTCGGCCTCAGAGTGTCAAAAAACATTGTTTTGCAGACACACTGCCAGACTGTTCAAAAAGCCTGAGATGTTAGGAAGCAAGGGTGTCACGGGGTTGTGCTTACTCGTTTGTTAGTGTTGCACCTTGACAGCCGTACGCTGACTACGCATATTTGGCTTTTTAACAGTCTAAGGCCGACGTTTCGTCT
>JBDRTL010000176.1:0-4281 GCA_043824045.1 Bacillota bacterium | reverse complement strand
CGTCCAGCACCATCTGGTCGCCGGTATAGGCGTGCACGGTGGTCATAATGCCCGACACGATGGGATACGTCTTGTTGAGCACGTCCGCCATGGGAGCCAGGCAGTTGGTGGTGCAGGACGCTGCGGAGATAATTTTATCCGCTTTGGTCAGTGTGTCTTCGTTCACGGAGAAAACGATGGTCTTCATCTTGCCGGCGGGCGCGGAGATGATCACCTTTTTAGCGCCGGCGTCGATGTGCGCCTGGCTCTTTTCCTCGCTGGCGTAAAACCCGGTGCACTCCAGCACCACGTCGATATCCAGCTTGCCCCAGGGGCAGTCCCTGGCTTCCTTGAGGGCGTAGATCTTGATCTCTTTTCCGTCCACAATGATGGAATCATCCGTGGATTCCACCGTATGAAGATTCTCACCGTATTTGCCGCAGTAGGGGCCCTGCGCCGTATCGTACTTCAGCAGGTGCTTAAGCATCGCGGGGCTGGTGAGATCGTTGATCGCAACCACTTCATACCCTTCCATGGTAAACATCTGGCGGAAGGCAAGGCGGCCGATGCGGCCAAACCCGTTGATTGCTACTCTGACCATTGTGTTATCCTCCTCATCGCGCTGATTATTCATTAGGTGTCAACCCTGCCTATTGTACTCAAAACCTGCCCCGATTGCAAGCGGGAAACGGAATTCCATGCATATCCTCCTGCGTTCATCCACACCGTACGGTAGGATTTGGGTAGGATTTGACCTCATTGGGTATGCCGCCGGAAACGTACCGGATCAGGCGCGTAAATCCAGCCGTACCGGGGCGCGGGCTGTGGGCGGGAACGGCAGATAAATGTAAACATCCGGTAAAATGCGCATTGACAAGTGAAACCTTATCCAGTATAATACACAGTTGAATGTACCCGCGCATTTCCTTGGGAAAGGAGAACGGACATTGGACGTTGTGCTCAAAGGAGCCATGCTTTACAGGAAGCAAACGCTCGTGGAAGGTGACTGGATGATCCGGCAGGGCAAGCTGTTTCCTCTTCTGTCACCGGCTGATGAAAGCGAAGCGCCCGTTCTTTCCCTTTCAGGCAAAGTTGTCATTCCCGGTTTCGCAGATGTTCACGTTCATTTGCGGGAACCGGGTTTTTCGTATAAGGAAACCATTCTCACCGGCACGCTTGCGGCGGCGCGCGGCGGCTATACCGACGTGTGCGCCATGCCCAACGTAAGCCCGCCGCCCGACAGCATGGAACATCTGCAGGAAGAACTCCAGATCATCGGGCGGGACGCCCGCGTGCGCGTGAAACCCTATGCCTGCATCACAAAGGGGCAGCGGGGAACGGCGTTCGTGGACTTCCGGGCGCTTGCGCCTTTTGTCGCGGGCTTTTCCGACGACGGGCGCGGCGTGCAGAGTGAAAGCATGATGCGCGGCGCGATGGAACAGGTGAAAGCCTGTAACAGCCTGATCGCCGCACACTGCGAGCAGGACGACCTGCTTTTTGGCGGGTACGTCCACGACGGCGACTACTGCAGGCGCAACGGGCACAGGGGTATCTCCTCCCAAAGCGAATGGCGGCAGCTGGAACGCGATTTGAAACTGGCGAAAGAAACGGGATGCAGATACCACATGTGCCACGTATCCACAAAGGAGAGCGTCGCGCTTTTGCGCAGGGCGAAGGCAGAAGGCGCGGACGTATCCTGCGAAACCGCGCCGCACTACCTGCTTTTATGCGACGAGGATTTGCAGGACGACGGGCGCTTCAGGATGAACCCGCCCATCCGCTCGAAGGCCGACCGCGAAGCGCTGATCGAAGGCCTTCTGGACGGCACGATCGACATGATCGCCACCGACCACGCGCCGCATACCGCACAGGAAAAGGCGGGCGGCCTCAAACACAGCGCGATGGGCGTGGCCGGATTGGAGTGCGCGTTCGCGGCGCTCCATACCAGGCTGGTGAAAACGGGCGTCCTGCCGCTTATGAAGCTCTTTCAACTGATGATCGACAAGCCGCGGGAACGCTTCGGCCTTCCGCGCCGAACGCTTGAGGAAGGGCAGCCCGCCGACCTGGCGGTGCTCGACCTGAGCAGAGAATGGGTGATCGAGCCCGGCCGTTTCCTCTCCAAAGGGCGATCCACGCCGTTTGAAGGGATGCGGGTCACCGGAGACTGCATACTGACGATGGTGGGAGGTGAAACCGTATGGCAAAGCTGACGCGCAAACTGGTGATGGAAAACGGCGCGGAGTTCTTGGGCTCGTCGTTCGGCGCGGTGCGCGATACGCTTTGCGAAATGGTGTTCAACACCTCGATGGTCGGCTATCAGGAGATCGTCACCGATCCCAGCTACACCGAGCAGATGGTCGTGATGACCTATCCCTTAATCGGCAACTACGGCATTTGCGACGACGATCACGAGACCCGCATCCCCACCATGGGCGCGATGGTCGTGCGCGAGTACAACGATATCCCCTCCAACTTCCGCTCTGTGGAAACCCTGGGCCAGCTTTTGGAAAAGCACCACATTCCGGGCATTCAGGGCGTGGACACACGCCGCATTGCCCGCATGATCCGAAACGAAGGCAGCCAGCGCGCGATGCTGTGCGCGCCGGAAGTTTCCAAAGAGGAAGCGCTCGAGCAGATCCGCGCTTACCGATTGCCCCGCGATACGGTCTCCCGCGTCTCGGGCAGGAAACCCTGGCGCTCCGACATCGCAAACCCGGACTTTACGGTTGTGTGCGTGGACTGCGGCATCAAGCTGAACATCATCCGCGAGCTAAACCGCCACGGCTGCTCTGCGATCACCGTACCCTTTGACGCGACCGCCGAAGATATCATGAAATATAAACCCGACGGGGTGTTCCTCTCCAACGGCCCGGGCGACCCGGAGGATGTGCCCACCGTGATCAGCGCCGTGCGGAAGCTCCGGGGCAGGCTGCCGATCTTCGGCATCTGCCTTGGGCATCAGCTGATCGCGCTGGCCTACGGTGCGAAAACCTACAAGATGAAGTTCGGCCACCGCGGCGGCAACCATCCGGTGAAAGACCTGCGCACGGGCAAGATCGCCATCACCAGCCAGAACCACAGCTACGCCGTGGATGCGGAGAGCCTGCGATCGACCAAGCTCACCCTCACCCACCAAAACCTTTTAGACAGCACCGCCGAGGGCCTCGCGTGCGCCGGGGACAAAATCTTCTCCGTGCAGTACCATCCCGAAAGCGCGCCCGGCCCGCAGGACTCCAAATACCTCTTCGACCAGTTCACCGCGATGATGGCAAAGGAGCGTGAGCGGCATGCCTAGGCGCACGGACATCAAGCGCGTGCTGGTCATCGGCTCCGGCCCGATCGTGATCGGGCAGGCGGCGGAGTTTGACTACGCGGGCACGCAAGCCTGCCTGGCGCTGCGCGAGGAGGGCTACGAGGTGATCCTCGTCAACTCCAACCCCGCCACCATCATGACCGATATAAACATCGCCGATAAGGTATACATGGAACCGCTGACGCTGGAATACGTGGCGAAAATCCTGCGCTTCGAGCGGCCGGACGCCATCCTGCCGGGATTGGGCGGGCAAACGGGCCTGAACCTCGCCATGCGCCTGCACACAAAGGGCGTGCTGGAAGAGTGCCAGGTGGAGATTTTGGGCACGAGCTTTGACTCAATCAACAAAGCCGAGGACCGCGACGAGTTTAAAAAGCTCTGCGTGTCGCTTGGCGAGCCGGTGCTGCCGTCCAAAATCGCAACCACGCTGGAGGAAGGGATACTGGCGGCACAGGAGATCGGCTACCCCGTGATCCTGCGGCCCGCGTTCACGCTGGGCGGCACAGGCGGCGGCTTTGCCGACGACGAGGCGGAGCTGATCCAGCTGATGAAAAACGCCCTGAAGCTCTCCCCCGTCGGCCAGGTGCTGGTGGAAAAGAGCATCCGGGGCTTTAAGGAAATCGAATACGAAGTGATGCGCGACTCAAACGACACCGCCATCACCGTCTGCAATATGGAAAACCTCGACCCCGTGGGCGTGCACACGGGCGATTCATTCTGCACGGCCCCTATGCTGACCATCGACCCGGATCTGCAGAAGCGTCTTCAGAAATATTCTTACGACATTGTGGAGGCGATCCAGGTGATCGGCGGGACCAATGTCCAATTCGCCCATGATCCCCGGACAGGGAGGGTGGTCGTCATTGAGATCAACCCCAGGACCTCCCGCTCCTCAGCCCTCGCCTCCAAGGCCACAGGATTCCCGATCGCCTTGATCTCCTCCATGCTGGCAGGGGGGTTAACCCTGGATGAGATCCCGTACTGGAGAG
>JBDRTL010000175.1:0-4192 GCA_043824045.1 Bacillota bacterium | reverse complement strand
GGCTCGTCCATCAACAGCACGTCGGGCTTTTGCAGCAGGAGCTTCGTCAGCGACAACCTTGTCCGCTCGCCGCCCGACAGGGTTTTCACCTTGCGGTGGAACATCGTTTTGCTGATGCCCAGGCCGCATAGCTTGCCGGTGATCTCGCCCTCGTAGGCGTAACCCTCCAGGCGGCTGAACTCCTCCGTCATCCGGCAATACTCGTCCGACAGCCGCAGCGCCGTATGCTCGTCTTTATTCTCGGCCATCCTCGCTTCCATGTCCCGCATGCGCGTTTCCAGCGCGATCACGCGCTCGAATACGCGCAGCATCGCCTGCCACACCGTGTCCTCGGGGGCGATGTCGCCGATCTGCGCCAGATAGCCGAGCTTGAGCCCCTTGCTCATGTGCACGGCGCCGCTGTCGGCGGTCTGCTCGCCGGTTATGATGCGCATCAGCGTGGTCTTGCCGCTGCCGTTGGCGCCGACAAGCCCCATCTTTTCACCCTTCTGGACGGAAAACGTCACGTCGCGGAGCACAAGATCGACGCCGAAGCTCTTCTTCAGATTTTCCACGGAAATCAGGATCATGGACGGTATCCCCTCATCAGTCGTTTCCAGCTTCAAAGTATATCATAAAAGCGGGGCGGGTGCATATCCGCACTATACATATCCGCCCCGCTGGTGTAAAATAGAGGTTGCATGGATGTATCCTGTTCTTTCGCCGCACAATCAAACGGTTCGCCGCAAATACACTCGGGAGGAATAGGCGTGAAAATTGACCTAACATGTCCGGTGGAACTGTGGAAATACACGCTGCCCGGCGACGACAACCCGCAATGCACCTTTGTGCTTAATAATATCAGCCTCAAACATGTGGTGTCCGTTCAGATCACCCTCACCAGCTACGGCGCCAAGGAATTTGTCCTTCTCAAGCAAACGGACCGCCTGCCCGTGGCCGACGCGCCGCCCGGCATGTCGTTTTCGGTCTCCATGCTGCCCACGGAATGGGAAAACGTGGTCAACGTCGATCTGGTGATTGAAAAGGTCTGGTTTGCCGACGCCACCGTATGGCGGCGCGGAAACGCGCCCGTGGTGGAATACGAACCCAACACCCTGTCCGGCGGCCGGAAGCTTGACCAGCTCCGCTTCGTCGCCGGAGAGGACGCCGTAGGCTATCCGCAATTGCAGGATCAGGCCTGGGTGTGCGTGTGCGGCCGCGCGAACGATTTGAAATCCGACCGCTGCTGCCGCTGCAAGCGCGGGAAGGATACGGTGTTTGCGTCCTGCACGCCCGAAAACGTGGAAAACCTGATCGCAGCGCACGAGCAGAAATTAAAAAGCGTCGCCATACAGGCGCGCGAGGAAGCCAACCGCATCGCCGAAAAGCAGGAAACCGTCCGCCGCAAGGCCGAAAAACGACGGCGGATCGCCTGGATTTCCGCGGTCACGGTGCTTGTCGTCGCGGGACTCGCTGCCGGCGTGCTCCTGTGGGGACTTCCCGCGTGGCGCTATTACCAGGCGGGCAACCTGCTCGCCGGCGGCGCGTACGACGAAGCCCGCGCCGCGTTTGTAAAGCTCGACGATTACCGCGACGCCGCCGAAATGGCGCTGGAGAGCGATTACCGAAAGGCCGGAAGCCTGGCCGAACAAAACGAGCTGGACGCGGCGGCATTGCTTTATGATTCGCTCGCCGTTTACAAGGACAGCGAGGATCAATACCTGAAAACCAAATACCAAATCGCGCATAATAGCTTTTCCGCGGGTGACTTCGCGCTGGCGGCGGATCGGTTCGCCGCGCTTTTAGACTATCAGGACAGCGAAGAAATGTACCTCGAATCCCTCTATCGGGAGGCCTCCGCCCTGTTTGACGGCGGCAAGCCGGACGAGGCGCGGCTGATCTATACGGACCTTGGGGATTACCTGGATTCGCATGCGCGCATCACCGCGTGCGATTATCAGATCGGGCTCAACGCGTTTGGCGCGGGCGCGTACCTGCTGGCCGCGGAGAAGTTCGAGGCCGTCAAGGATTCGCAGGACGTGGCGCTGAAGCTTAAGGAAACCTATTATCTCTGGGGTATCCAAACGCAGGACGCGGGCAGCTACGAGGAAGCGGGCAAGCTGTTTTTAAAAGCGGGCGACTATGAGGACGCGGCATACCGCGCCAACGGCAGCCTGTATTTTCTCGCCAACGAGTATTACGACAATCAGGACTTCGGCAAGGCCGCCGAACTGTTTGAGAGCGTGATCCCCTACCTCGACAGCGAAACGCGGCACTGGGACAGTGTATACCGGCAGGGGCAGGTGGAAGAACAGCTGGGGAATGTGGACGCGGCCATCGCACTGTACCAGACCATTCCCCTGCATGCGGAAGCCGCCGGGCGCGTGAAGGCCTACTATTACCAGCAGGCCGAAGACGCCCTGGCGCAGGGCAATACGGAGGACGCCGCCGCGAAGTTTGCGCTGGCGGGCGATTATCTGGACGCCGCGGCGCGCATCCTGACCATCCGTTACGACACGGCCGCGGCCGCGCTTGCCGCCGGAGACTATCAGACGGCCATCGGCCTGTATACCGAACTCGGCGATTATCAGGACAGCGCCGAGCAGCGCAGGCAGGCGCAGTACCTGCAGGCGAAGGCCGCGATGGATGCCGGGGAATACGACCAGGCAATCCGGCAGTTTGCGTTGCTGGGTAATTATCAGGACAGCGCGGTTTTAGCGAATCAGGCGCGCTACGCGCAGGCGCAGGCCGCGTTCGACGCGGGCCAATACGAGCAGGCCATCGCCTTGTTCACGGCGCTTGGCGAGTATGAGGACAGCGCGGACAAAGCCCTGCAGGGGCGATATGACATGGCGGAAGCCGCCTCCGACGCGGCGGACTACGATACGGCGATCGCGATGTTTGATGCACTCGGCGCATATTCCGACAGCGCGGAGATGGCAAACCGGGCGCGCTACGCACAGGCGGACGCCGCCTTTACCGCCGCGGATTACGATGCGGCGATTGCGCTGTTCACCGCGCTGGACGGGTATCAGGACAGCCAGGACAAAGCGCTGCAGGCCCGGTACGCGCAGGCGCAGGCCGCGTTTGACGCGGCGGACTACGATTCGGCGATCGCGCTTTTTAGTGAACTCGGCGCATATTCCGACAGCGCGGATCAGCTGAATGCCCTGCGATATATGGTCGGCGCCATGGCGCTGGAAGCCGGAAACTACGCCGGGGCCATTGAGGCGTTTTCCTATCTGGCCCAGTACGAGGACAGCGGGGAGAAGCTCGATCAGGCGCTCTACGCGTGGGGAATCGATCTGAAAACCTCCGGCGATACAAAAAGCGCCATCCAGCTGTTCGATGCCCTGCCCGACGGCACGGCCAAACAGCTCGCGGGCGATTTTATCCAATCCGAAGCGCTGCGCATTTGGCAGGCGGGCGATTTGGAAACCGCCGCCGCGCTCTTTGCGGTGCTGGGCGGCCATCCCGGGGCAAAAGAGAACCTCGACGCCACGCGCTACGAAATGGCAATCAACCGTTTCACGCTGGGCGAATACCGGCAGGCGGCGGACATCTTCCAATCGCTGGGCGCGTATCAGGATTCGGAAACCAAACTGCAGGAAAGCCTGTACGAAGCCTACGGCCGGTATTTCGACGCCGCGGAGGCCGCCTATGAGGCGGAAGACTGGGCCAGCGTGGTACGGGCGCTGGACGGCTACGATTTCACGGATCTACCCGCGGACTATGCGGCGATGCACGAATGGTACGAAGCGGCGTGCTTCGAAGCCGGGGAAGCGCTGTACGGCGCGGGCAAGCCGTTTGAAGCGCTGCCCTACTACCGGCGGATCGCGGATCTGCCTGCGGTAGCGGAAACCGTGCTCACGCGCCCCGTCTACCGCATTCTCGGCGCATGGGAAAATGAAAACGGAACCGCCGTTTTCACGGCGGACGGAACGTATACATTGCTTGACGCATCGGGATACTTTATGGTAACCGGTCAAACGCTGCTGACGGGCGAAACCGCGGACGCGCTTGCCGAAACCTATACGATAACCAGCCTGACGGATACGGAGCTTGCGCTTGCGTCCGCCGAAAACAGCAACATACTCTTACCCTTCACGCGCGCGCAAGCCGCAGAGGACGCAGATGGCACAGGAAACGCGCAGTGATTCCCGGCTGACCGTCGGCGTTTTGTACGGTTTCCGCGCGCTGATGGTTTTATTTG
>JBDRTL010000174.1:0-4253 GCA_043824045.1 Bacillota bacterium | reverse complement strand
CCGATACCCTGGCCGTCGATTTCTCTTCGCAGTTGGCGACGATCGCCGCGACCGACGCGCAGGTGGTGTTCGCGCCGTACTATTATGACGCGGTCGGCCCCAAAATCATCCCGCAGGCCCGTGAAGCCGGATTCGACGGCGCAATCATTGGCGCCGACGGCTTCGACGGCACCGAGAACTATGCGGTTGGCGACCTGGCCACGTACCACGATGTGTACTTCACAAACCACTATTCTCCCGAAGATCCTTCCGAAAAGGTGCAGAACTTCATCGCGGCTTACACCGCCCAGTATGATCCCGCTTCTCTCAACGCTTTGGCTGCCCTTGCGTATGACGCAATGTATATGGTTGCCCAGGCCATTGAGACCGCAGGCAGCACCGATCGCGATGCGATCCGCGCCGCCATGGTCGGCATGCACTTTGTCGGCGTCACCGGCGACATGACGCTGGACGAGACCGGCACGCCCGCGAAATCCGTTGCCATCCTGACTTTTACGGATGTGGACGGCAAGCTGGTGCAGAAGTTCGTCACTTCGCAGCAGTAATTTTAAGGCATCGTTTCATCGTTTGGTGTGCGAAAGCGCCGTAAGGCGCTTTCGCACACAGTATTTCTCAGAAGGGCTTGATAACTGATGACAGATTTCCTGCAGCAGGTCATCATAGGCTTAAGAATCGGCAGTGTGTACGCGCTGGTCGCTCTGGGTTACACCATGGTCTACGGCATTATCCGCATGATCAATTTCGCGCACGGCGAGTTCATCATGGTCGGCGGCTACACGCTGTTTTTTACCATTCCGGTTCTGATCGCCTGGGGACTTCCGGCATGGCTGAGCGTATTTGCGGCGATTGTCGTCTGCGCGGCTGTCGGCGTCCTGGCTGAACTGCTTGCTTACCGACCGGTCCGAAAAAAAGGCAACCGCATGACCGCGCTGATTACGGCAATCGGCGTAAGCTTGCTTTTGCAAAACCTTGCGCAGGCTATCCCGGTGATCGGCCCCAATCCCAAGGCGATAACGCAGGATATTTTCCAGTCCGGAACGATCGATCTTTTAGGAGTAACCACAAACCGTACCGCAATCCTTACGATTGTGATTGCGGCTTTTATTATGATTGGGCTGCAGCTCTTCATTCATAAAACAAAAATCGGGCGCGCCATGCGCGCGGTTTCCGAAAACAAGGCGGCTTCGACGCTTGTTGGCATCAACGTCAATAAAACGATTGTCATCACCTTTGCCATCGGCGCGGGGCTCGCGGCCGTCGGCGCGCTGATGTACTGCGCGCAGTACCGTGCCGTGATGACCACCATGGGATCGATGCTGGGCCTCAAAGCCTTTGTGGCGGCGGTGCTCGGAGGCATCGGGCTGATTCCGGGCGCGATGCTCGGCGGCATCATGATCGGGCTGATCGAAGCGTTGGTTACGGCGTATATCAGTTCTTCGCTGGCCAACGCCCTTGTATTCGTGGTGCTCATTATCGTGCTGCTGGTGAAACCCGCAGGCGTTTTGGGCAAGAATGTGGGTGAAAAAGTATGACGGATCTACGAAAAAAAACCCGCAGAGGCGTTTTCACCAACGTCATTGCGGTGGCAATATTGGTTTTGGTCATCTTCATCCTTTCCGCCACCCTGAGCGATAACGATTACAGGCGAAAAATCGTGCCGATTATCTGGCAGCTATGCATATTCATTTTGCTTGGAACATCGCTCAACCTGACCATGGGTTTCTTGGGACAGCTGACGCTTGGGCATATGGGATTTATGGGCATCGGCGCTTACACGGCGGCGCTTTCCTCGCTGGCGCTGGAGCGCGCGGGATTGTTTAGCGCAAATTCCGCCTCGCCGCCGCTTTTAATCGCTGTGATGCTGGGGTGCAGCCTGTTCGGCGCGCTGCTGGCGGGTATATTCAGCCTGCTGATGGGCATTCCCGCGCTGCGCATGCGCGGTGACTATCTGGCGATCGTGACGCTCGGGTTCGGGCTGATCATCGAAAACGTGATTTCCAACCTTCCGTTCGCGGGCGGCAACGGGCTTGCGCAGGGCATGGCAAGCTCGGCGCTGTATAAAAACGGCTTGGGCCTTAAATCCGCGCTGCAGGCGCAGTACGTCTACTTCCCGATACTCCTCACCATTCTCTGCGTCGCGTTTATGTTCATGTTTATCACGTCCAAATACGGCCGCGCGATCAAATCCATCCGCGAGGACGAAATCGCCGCGAACGCATCGGGCGTCAACGCGACGTACTATAAAATCCTGACGTTCACCATCTCCGCGTTTTTTGCGGGGCTTGCGGGCGGGCTGTATGCCATCAGCACGTCTACGCTGACGACGGCGTCGTTTACGTTTGCGAGTTCGTCGATCTGGAATTCAACGTTTATCGTCGTGCTGGTGGTACTTGGCGGCATGGGATCGCTCACGGGTTCGATCATCGCGGCAATCGCGATGTATATGCTCAACTATGAGATCAAAAACGGCGCATGGGTGGCGGCGATGCCGGAGTTTTTACAAAACCTGTTTGCTTTCCCGATGCTGATCTACGCGCTGGTGCTGACGGCCGTGATCATGTTCAAACCTTTCGGATTGTTGGGCACGTATGAGTTTTCCCTGCGCAAACTCCTATTCAGGAAAAGCGAACGGGCGATAGGAGGCGAAGCGAAATGAGCGGGAAAACGGTCATTTTAAAAACGGAGAACCTCGGTATCGCCTTCGGCGGACTGAAAGCCGTGAACGATTTCAACATCGAAATTACGCAGGGCGAGCTTGTGGGTCTGATCGGGCCCAACGGATCGGGCAAGACGACGGTGTTCAACATGCTCACGGGCGTATACGTGCCCACCGTGGGCGAAATCTACCTGATGGGCAAGCGCATTACGGGCATGAAAACCCATCGCATCGTGGCGCAGGGCGTTGCCCGTACATTCCAGAACATCCGGCTGTTCGCCGAGATGTCGGTGATCGAGAACGTGAAAATCGCGTTTACGAAAGATATCGGGTACAACCTGTTTGATACGATGTTCCGCACGCCGAAATACTTCCGCATCGAGCAGGAAATTGAAGAAAAGGCGATGGAGTGCCTACGAATCGTCCACCTTACGGACAGGGCGGGCTACAAGGCAAAAAGCCTGCCGTATGGCCAGCAGCGAAAGCTGGAAATCGCCCGGGCGCTGGCGACGGATATGAAACTCCTGCTGCTGGACGAACCGGCGGCCGGCATGAACCCGACGGAGACGTCGGAGCTGATCGCGTGCATCAACGATATCCGCAAGAAGTTCAACATCGCCATTCTGCTCATCGAGCACGACATGAGCCTGGTAATGCGTATCTGTGAGCGTATCCAGGTCATCAACTTCGGCAATACCATCGCGCACGGCTATCCCAACGAGATCGCCCATAATCCCGACGTGATTGAGGCATATCTCGGGGAGGAGGCTGTGGAAAATGCTTAAAATCGACAATCTGGTCGTATCGTACGGCGCCATCCAGGCGCTCCGCGGCATATCGCTGGAGGTCAACAAAGGGGAAATCGTATCCCTGATCGGCGCCAACGGCGCGGGCAAAACCACCACACTGCACGCGATTACGGGTCTGACCCCCATCAAATCGGGCAAGGTGCAGTATCTGGACAGGGATCTTCGCAAGATTAACGCGAGTGAAATCGTCGCCATCGGGCTGGCGCACGTGCCGGAAGGCCGCCAGGTGTTTACCCGCATGACGGTGATGGAGAATCTGCTGATGGGCGCTTATTCGCGCAAAGACCACGCCGCAATCCAGAAGGATCTCAAAAAGGTGTACATGCACTTCCCGCGGCTGGAGGAGCGCGCCAGGCAAATCGCCGGAACGCTTTCCGGCGGCGAACAGCAGATGCTCGCCATGGGCAGGGCGATGATGTCCGCACCCAGGCTGATCGTGATGGACGAACCCTCGATGGGCCTGTCGCCGATCCTTGTCAAAGAGGTGTTCTCCATCATCGAGGACATGCACAAAGAAGGCATTACGATTTTGCTCGTGGAGCAAAACGCCAAGATGGCGCTGTCCGTCGCCGACCGCGCGTACGTGCTGGAAAACGGGAAAATCTCGATGTCGGGAAGCGCGCATGCCCTGCTGGACGACGAAAAGGTGCGCCAGGCCTACCTGGGGTCTTAAACAGTTTTATAGCATCGTAAGCGCTGCCTGTTTCGCCGCTTTCATGGCGGTGGGAAGGGGCAGCGCTTTCAGCTGCTCCATATCGGCCAAAAGCGCGTCGTGAGCCCGTAAAAAC